>JAUNPM010000025.1 GCA_030536675.1 Clostridia bacterium
ATCATCAAATTTAAGCAGCATTGACACTAATTCGTGCATAGCTGTTTCTGTATGTTCCACCTCAAACGGAGAACTGATAACCTCTCCATAAGGTTTTAAAATACATACTGTGCTTTTACCCTTTGACACATCAATACCTACGCTAATCATTCGATAATCATTCGCATATCCTCCCAAGATGTTAATTGTAATTGTTTTCCATTCACACTTATTACGATTCATTTTAGTTCTTTACACGAAAGCGTTACCGTTTCAACTTGCTTAAACGAATGTTTATAATAAGGGATGGCTGACTGTTTTTGTGACGGATGTAATAATCCAAAAAGAGCTTCGCCAGACCAATTACTCCCTTATTATAAAAAATAAGTGCAAATGTCAAAGCACTAATGAAATGCTTTACACTTACACTTTTATGGTACTAAAAAGAGAGCGCAAATCTCTGCGCCCTCTAAATTATATCATACATTAAATAAATTCGGCAAAAAGCCTTGAATTATTCAGCTTCATCAACTACTGTAGTTGTTTCTGTATCAGCCTCTGTTGTTTCTTCAGTTGAGTCCTCAGCAGTAGTTTCTTCTGTTTCTTCATCTGCTGTTTCATCTTCAACAGTAGTTCCCTCTGCTGTTGTGTCCTCATCAGCATCAGCAGTAGTTTCTTCTGTAGTATCCTCAACAGTTGTTTCTTCTGTTGTTGTTTCAGTATCAACAGCTGAACCGCTTGCAACATCATCAACAGCAGTACCTGCTGTTACATTAACAGTCTTTGTTTCTGCATCCCAATCTACTCCAAAACCAAATAAATCAGTTAAGAATCTTACAGGAACCATAGTTCTGCCGTTAATAATTGTAGCAGCAACGTCCATAGCTACAGGAGCAGTTACTCCGTCCTTAGTCACATTTAATGTCTTAGCGCCTACAACCATAGATGCAACAACATCTCCCTGAGTAAATGTAACTGTCTTAGTTTCTGCATCCCAATCTACTGTACAGCCGAGAGTTTCAGCAATAACTCTTACAGGTACAACAGTTCTGCTGTCAACAATTACAGCAGGCTGGTCTGTTTCAACAGCCTGACCCTCAACCAATAAGTTTACCTTTGTGTACTCATCAGCTGATACGTTTAAAGCTAAAGTAGTCATAGCCATAGCAGCAGCCATAGCTAAAGCAATTTTCTTTTTCATTTTCTTATCCTCCTATTTGCTTACGTTATATAATAATTAAATTATCCCTCCGACGCAGTTTATCACTTCGGCAAGAAATTTCTTTAATTAACTTTGTTAATATTTATTTTGAAAATATTTATAAACATTATAGCTTTAAATGTTGTTTTTTGCAACACTTTCTAAATTTGTTTACATACTTCAAACTTATTTAATATTTTTGTAATATAATTGAAATAATCATATTTGCACAATAAAAGGGCAGAAAATTTCCGCCCTTGGTTGTATTACAAATTTTGCAGCATTTTCTTTACTACATTGCTTACGAGCTTATTATCGGCCTTTCCTTTAGTCTTTGCCGTAACTGCACCCATAACCTTACCCATATCTCTTACAGACTGAGCGCCCACATTCTTAATCGTTTCGCTAACTATTTCCTCAATTTCAGCTTCTGACAACTGCTCGGGAAGGTAAGCCTTCAAAAGCTCTATCTTCTTGTTAGCTTCATCAATCAAGTCCTGACGCTGAGCCTTTTCAAAATCAGGCATAACATCGTTAATTTTTTTAATTTCCTTGGAAATAACAGTTAAAACACTATCGTCATCAAGGTTATCAATTTTTTCATCCTTCTCAATTTGAAGAACGCCGGCACGAACGATCTGGATCACTTCTTTTCTGACAGTGTCCTTTTCCTTCATAGCCGTTTTAAGGTCATCAAAAAGCCTTTCTTTTAATGACATACAAATCACTATCCTTTGTGTAATTAGTTGAACTTACGCTTTCTTGCAGCTTCAGACTTCTTCTTACGCTTTACACTAGGCTTGTCATAATGCTCTCTCTTTCTTACCTCGCCCATAATACCGGCTTTAGCACAGTTTCTTTTAAAACGACGAAGAGCGCTATCTAATGACTCATTCTCTTTTACTCTAACCTCAGACATTGTTACTTCCCTCCCTCCGGTTACATCAATCCTGTACAGCTTAACAGTAAAACTGCACACTACAAAATTATACACAATTTTTTGCTTGTAGTCAACTATAAATTTAATATTTTTTTAATTTTTTTTACAAAATCATATTACATTTACATTTCAGCACATTCATACTTTTAAATGCCCCTTTTTCTTTTCTCCCTTATTTAATAAGCCTTTCAAGCTCCTCTCTGTCAAATTCATAATCCTTATTGCAGAAATGACAGTGAAGTGTAGCTTTTCCGTCCTCCTCTATAATTTTTGCAATTTCTTTTTTACCAAGAGATATAAGAGCCTTTTCAACTCTTTCCCTTGAACAGTTGCAGTAATATTCCACAGGCACCTTATCAAGTATATTCGGTTCAAGGTCCCCTATAAGATAATCCATAATATCCTCGGAAGTCATACCCTTTTCAAACATAGTTGTAACAGGTTCCATTTCGTGGAGCTTTATTTCAAGTGAAAATATTGTATCCTCATCAGCTTCTGGCATAAGCTGAATAATAAATCCCCCTGCCTGCTTTATGCTGTAATCTCTGTCCACAAGCACACCTAAAGCAACTGCCGAAGGAGTTTGTTCAGACTTTGCAAAATAATATGTCAGATCCTCTGCAATTTCTCCCGAAGTAAGAGGTATTTGACCAACGTAAGGCTCTTTAAGTCCCATATCCTTCATTACCGTCAAAGTACCCTCACCTACCGCACTTTTAACGTCAAGCTTTCCGTCCTCTCTCAAAGGAAGGTCAACTGCGGGATTCCCCACGTATCCCTTTACTCTTGATTTACTGTCCGATGTTACGGTAATTATTCCCGCAGGTCCATTGCCCTTTATTTGTAAAGTAAGAATGTCGTCTTCACCCTTAAGCATAGAGCCCATTATTGCCGCTCCCGTAAGCGCCCTACCAAGGGCAGCAGACATAACAGGTGATGTTTTGTGACATTCAAAGGCTTTTTCCACAGTTTCCCTTGTACTTGCCACAAACACTCTTACAGCTCCGTTTCCTGCCGTTGCTCTTAAAATATGATCCATATTATTTTCTTCCTTTCATTTTTTCCCTTGCTACAAAAAATATTCTTTGACTTCTTTCAGTAGGCTCGTGAAATGTAAGCTCATCATAACAGGCTTCAAATTCAAGTCCCGCCTCTTCTATTAAGTCAATTATTTCTTCTATTGTATAACCTCTTTCATAATGAAATTCTTCAAATCTCTTATATGATCCGTCATTTTGTTCAATAAAGAAATTTGTGTAAAACTCGTTTATGCGTTCGTCCTTGTCATAGTAATTTTCCCAAGTATATGCCGAATTTTCCGTAGTTTCACAAAAGGAATTGCACCCAAGTATATTTTCAAACTTATATATTGTGTTTAAGTCAAATACAAAAAGCCCCTCAGGCTCCAAATAATTATTGACAAGCTTAAACACATTCAAAAGATCAGCCGACTCCGTAATGTAATTAATACTGTCACACACGGAAATAACAGCGTCTACCGTACCGTAAAGCTCAAATTCTCTCATATCCTGATTTAAATAAAGTATATCGGGATTTTTGTCCGCCGATTTTTCAATTGCCTTAGCAAGCATTTCTTCGGAAACATCAATACCTATCATATCAAAACCGTTTTCCGCAAGTCTTTGGGTCATATTCCCCGTACCGCAGCCAAGCTCTGCAATAATATTGGTATTGCTTATAAGTCCGTGCCTTTTAAAAATTTCCTTTAAATACTCGGTCCATAGATCATAAGGCGTATCCTCCATAAATTTATCATAAACCTGAGCAAAACTCTCATATGCCATATTTAACTATCTCCTATTATTTATTAAATATCCAAAGCTGTATAACAGCAAGCACCTCTCTGCAATAGTTTGGTATAAGCGATGGAATACTTGTCCCCGCACTGTAAGCCCTTGCATCAATGCCGTTTAACTCTGCCAGCTTTCCTGCCCTATATGAATGGAATGAATTGGTAATATAAACAGTCTTGTAATTTTCTCCAAGCAAACCGTCAAGTATTTCTTTTGAATATCTGTAATTTTCATTTGTAGACGTTGCTCTGTCCTCCATTATAATTTTATTTTTATCAATACCCTTATTTACAAGATATTTATACATAGCTTCTGCTTCCGTGCAATCCTCTTGAGGTCCCTGTCCTCCGCTTACCACAATAATGGCATTTTCGTTTTTCTCACTGTATTCCACTGCCTTTTCAAGCCTGTCTGCAAGATTTTTACTGGGAATTGAGCCGTGAAGTCCGCAGCCCAGTACTATAACAGCGTCCTCATTAAATTCAGCAACATTTGTCTGTGCCATAACTCCTATAAACACCATAAAAATTATAAATACAGCAGAACCCACTGCAAACACACGTTTAAGCACTTTCACAATATTATTGTCTGGCACATAACACCACAGTGCAATAACAACTCCAAATACCATAGGTATAATAACACCTACATTAAAATTATTTGTAAAAGCAAATATTAACATTAATATAACTATAAATATTCCTATTGTTGTCATTACAGCTTTTTTCATAACATTCCCACTCTCCAAACAAACCTATGTTAATTATACAATAATTTTAAACCTAATACAATATTTTACTCCATATTATTGACAAATTATTTTTTATCTGTTACAATACTTCCATAGTGATAGCTAAAGGTCACACAAAGGGGTGCACCACCGCAGATTTCTGCAAGGTGCAGGAATGTACAGCCAAATGTACATACTTCTTTGTGTGTCCTTTTTATTTTGTTTTGAAGAGGTGATATTATGACAAAAATAAACGGAGAAGAAATTTCTCTGCCAAATCCCACTACAATAAAGGATTACCTTACATTAAATAATTACAGAACCGAAGCCGTAGCAGTTGAAATAAACGGAAATATACTCCCAAAATCAAGCTATGACAGTTATGTGATTACGGAATACGATACAATTGAAATAGTTAGCTTTGTAGGAGGCGGTTGATTTGACTGAACAGGAGTTTAACAATGCTCTTATAGAAAGACACGGCTTAGAAGTCTTTCAAAAATTAAAAAATTCCTCAATAGCTGTGGCAGGTCTGGGAGGTTTGGGTTCAAATGTTTCAATTGCTCTTGCACGTGCAGGCATAGGAAAACTTTTTCTTGTGGACTTTGACACTGTAGATATTTCAAACCTTAACAGACAGCAGTATTTTGTGTCTGATATAGGCAGACCCAAAGCCGAAGCTCTTCCCGAAATAATAAAAAAAATAAATCCTTTTATAAATATTGAAACCCTCAACATAAGGGTTACAGAGGAAAATGCTTATGAAATATTCAAGGATTACAGCATTGTATGCGAATGTTTTGACAAAGCCGAAAACAAGGCAATGCTCATTAACACACTTCTTACAAGCTCCCACAATATAACTATTGTTTCAGGCTCGGGAATGGCAGGCTATGACACCGGCAACACTATCAAAACACAGAAACTTTCAGACAGACTTTATATATGCGGTGACAGAGTATCAGGCATAGAACAGGGGCTTCACCTTATGGCACCCCGCGTAGGCATATGCGCTATGCACGAAGCAAATACCGCACTCAGATTATTACTTGGCATAAAGGAGATTTAAAATGGAAAAGGATAAATTTATTTTAGGCGGTCACGAATTTACATCACGATTTATACTCGGTTCGGGGAAGTATTCCCTTGACCTTATTAAAGCAGCCGTTGAAAATGCGGGAGCACAAATAATCACACTTGCTTTAAGACGTGCAAATTCTCATACGGACAATATTCTTGACTACATACCAAAGGGAGTTACTCTTCTCCCCAACACTTCCGGAGCACGAAACGCACAGGAAGCCGTAAGGATCGCCCGTCTTTCAAGAGAAATAGGCTGCGGAGATTTTGTAAAAATAGAAATAATGAGAGATTCAAAATATCTCCTTCCCGATAACTACGAAACAATAAAAGCAACGGAAATTTTAGCTAAAGAAGGCTTTGTTGTTCTTCCCTATATGTATCCCGATCTAAATGTTGCAAGAGATTTAAAAAATGCGGGAGCAGCTGCAATTATGCCTTTGGGAGCACCCATAGGAACAAACAAGGGGCTTGTGACAAAGGAATTTATAAAAATATTGATTGAAGAAATAGACCTTCCAATTATAGTTGACGCAGGCATAGGCAAGCCGTCACAGGCTTGCGAAGCAATGGAAATGGGAGCCGCCGCAATTATGGCAAACACAGCAATTGCAACGGCAGGAGACATTCCTTTAATGGCAGAAGCATTTAAAAAAGCCATTGAAGCAGGCAGAACGGCTTATTTAGCAGGTCTTGGAAGAGTAAAAGACAGTGCAAGCCCATCATCACCTTTAACAGGCTTTTTAAGAAACTAAATTATATATAGGAGAGATAAAAATGGACGAATTAACAAATCCCGAATTAAGAATTGACCATATGAAATACCTGCCCGATATGGAAGACATAGGCTCAGAAATTCAGGATAAGGTTATTGCTGCAATGAACAGCTACGACGGTGATAAATATACAGCAGAAGACGTAAAAACAGCTCTTTCAAAGGATACTCTGACTCTTGATGATTTCGGCGCTCTTCTTTCACCTGCGGCACTTCCCTTTCTTGAAGAAATGGCACAAAGGGCACAGCTTGAAACAAGAAAGCATTTCGGCAACAGCATACAAATGTTTACACCCCTTTATATAGCAAACTACTGTGAAAATTACTGTATTTACTGTGGTTTCAACTGCCACAACAAAATTCACAGAGCAATGCTGAACTACGATGAAATAGAAAACGAAATGAAAGCCATAGCCAAAACAGGTCTTGAAGAAATTCTTATACTTACAGGCGAAAGCAAAAAAATGTCAAGCGTTGAATACATAGGCGAGGCTTGTAAAATAGCAAAAAAGTATTTTAAGGTAACGGGACTTGAAGTATATCCTATGAATACGGAGGATTACAATTACCTTCACAAATGCGGAGCGGATTATGTTACCGTATTTCAGGAAACATACGACTCCGACAAGTATGAAACACTTCATCTTGCAGGACACAAAAGAATATTTCCATACAGATTTAATGCTCAGGAGCGTGCATTAAAGGGCGGTATGAGAGGAGTAGGCTTTGCGGCTCTTTTAGGACTTTCCGATTTCAGAAAGGACGCTTTTGCCGTAGGGACCCACGCTTATTTAATACAGCAAAAATACCCTCACGCAGATATAGCTTTTTCCTGCCCCCGTTTAAGACCAATTATAAACAATGACAAAATAAATCCCAAGGACGTACACGAGCCTCAGCTTTTGCAGGTAATGTGTGCTTACAGAATATTTATGCCCTTTGCAAGTATGACGATATCAACAAGAGAACGTGCTGAATTTAGGGATAACTCAATTAAAATTGCCGCAACAAAAATTTCTGCAGGAGTTGACGTGGGAATAGGCGGTCACAGCAGAAGCGAGAAAAAAGGTGACGAGCAGTTTGAAATAAACGACGGCAGAAATGTAACGGAAGTTTATGAAGCTATCAAATCACAGGGATTACAGCCTGTAATGAGTGAATATATATACCTTTAAGGAGATATTTATGTACAAAAAAATTGCCGTAACAAACAGGAATCTTTGTTCCGATTTAATTACTCAAATAGAAAAACTTCATAACAGCGATTTTGATTATATAATTCTCCGTGAAAAAGACCTTTCACTTGAAGAATATACGGCTCTTGCCGCTAGTGCAATTAAAATAAGCAATAAAATCATACTGCATACATTTACGGATGCGGCAGAAGCATTAAAATACCACAAAATACACCTTCCTTTTAATGCTTTTGTAAATATTGCAGATAAAATCAAAAATTATGATATAACAGGTGTTTCCGCTCATACCATAGACGACGCTTTTAAGGCTCAGGAGCTTGGAGCCTCTTATGTTACAATAAGCCCGGTATTCCATACGTCCTGCAAGCCTGATGTCCCCCCTTTGGGACTTAATAAACTTGAATATATATGCAGTAAATTAAGCATACCCGTGTATGCTTTAGGCGGAGTAACATTTGAAAACGCACAAAGCTGTATTTCTCACGGAGCCAAAGGCGTATGTATGATGAGCCAAGCAATGATATTTTAATATATAACTTTATTGCATATTACACCGAATGATATAATACAAGGCTGTAATAGGATTTTGTGGAATATAAAAATAGGTCTAAAAGTTAATTTTATATGAGTTTGAGAACCGAAAAAACAGAAAAAAATAATAATCATATAATTGACTTTTCGGGATATCTGTGATATTATAATTATACAAGAGGGAGCAACCTTAACGGCTGCACACCCCTAATAGTAAATACAAATAACCGCATTACTTTGTCAGGGTAGGGCGGTTATTTTTTTATATATGCCAAAATGACGATTATTATACCTTTAAGCAGTATTTAGCAATTTGTCCGTATTGCTTGAAAAAATTATTTATTGACCCTTAAGAAATTATAATCTACACCGCTGGAGCTATGATTTTTGTAAACCACACCAGTTGACAAAGAACCATTATAAAAGACGGCATAGAATTTCTACACCGTCCCTTTGATCTGCTTTAATTATAAACAAACCTTTTTAATTACACATTAAATCTGAAAAGAATAACATCTCCGTCTTTAACAACGTAATCCTTTCCCTCACTTCTGTATACTCCCGCTTCCTTTGCAGCAGCTATTGATCCCAGCTTTACAAGCTCGTCATAAGTTACAACCTCCGCTCTTATAAAGCCTCTTTCAAAATCAGAGTGTATTTTTCCTGCGGCCTGTGGGGCTTTTGTTCCTTCCGTAATCGTCCAAGCCCTTACCTCCTGCTCTCCTGCAGTAAGATAACTTATGAGCCCAAGCAAAGAATAGCTTGCATTTATAAGTCTTTCAAGTCCGCCGCTTTCACAGCCCAGATCAGCAAGAAACTCCTGTTTTTCATCACTTTCAAGCTCTGCAATTTCCTCTTCTATCTTAGCACAGACAACAAACACTCCCGAACCCCCTTCTTTTGCAAGCTCTCTTACAGCTTTAACGTGAGCATTGTTCTCACCGTCATCAGCCAGATCCTCCTCGGATACATTTGCCGCATATAAAACAGGCTTACGGCTCAAAAGATTAAGACTGTCTGCAAATGCCTTGTCATCTTCATTTTCAAATTCAATATTTCTTGCATTTTTACCCTCTTCAAGAACTGCTTTTATTTCTTTTAAAACAGCAACTTCCTTTGCAAGAGATTTATCATTCATTGCCTGCTTCTGTGTTTTTGCAATTCTCTTGTCCACGACCTCAAGATCCGCAAGTATAAGCTCCAGATTAATTGTTTCAATGTCCCTTACAGGGTCAACTTTAGCGTCAACGTGTACAATATTGCTGTCCTCAAAGCATCTTACAACGTGTACAATAGCGTCAACCTCTCTTATGTGAGAAAGAAACTTATTTCCAAGCCCTTCACCCTGACTTGCACCCTTAACAAGTCCCGCAATGTCTACAAATTCAATAACCGCAGGTGTGACCTTCCTTGTTTTATACATATCTGCAAGAACATCAAGTCTTTTGTCAGGCACAGGCACGATCCCTACATTTGGATCAATAGTACAAAAGGGATAATTTGCAGATTCCGCTCCTCCTCCCGCAAGAGAATTAAATAAAGTGCTTTTGCCCACGTTAGGCAAACCAACTATTCCAAGTTTCATAATTAATTTTCTCCTTTGTTATATATATGTACAGAAAAATAGACGGTTATATATGCCGTCTATTTTAAATGATTTGATCAATCTCTGTTTGCAACAGCGCCTGTGAGCAATCCTAAAAGAAATACCAAAAATGTTATTCCAACAGCACAAACCGCTAACTTAGGCTTATCTTCTTCGGGTATAAAAGTTCCTTTCAGTGTATGAGCCTTAACTTCCTGCTCCGCAGCACGATAATGTTTTCTTGGTCTTGCATACCTCATATAAACTGCCTCCTTTAAAACATATAAGTTTAAACGATTTCTTATTTAATAATTATACCACACCTGCATTAATTATAAAAGCAAATTTTTTATTAATTTAAATATATTTTATCAAAATATTGATTTTTTATTACAGGTACCTTATTTATTTTAATTTCCGCCCTGAAAAAGCTCATCAACCGTCGATCCCAATACTCTCGCCAAATTAAAAGCTAAAACCAATGTAGGGTCATATTTATTATTCTCTATAGCATTAACCGTTTGACGTGTAACACCGCACTCTTTAGCAAGCATTTCCTGTGACAATCCTTTTTCCTTACGTTTTTTTCTAATAATATTTTTCATACAAACTTACCCATACCTTTTCTTATTTATAAAAAGTATACCCGTAAAAATAAAGGACAAAATACACAAATATATTACAGGAGTACATTCAAACTCGAATTTTGTATATTTTTCAATAAAAATATTATATATAAAGCCTGCCAAAAGTAAAACAACATATATTTTAGCAGTATTCAAGCTTGTTTTAAACAAAATAAATTTTCTGCGTTCATCGCCCTTGCCAAAAAGCTCAATGATCATTACAATTAGACATATTATTGACAGCAATAAAAACACCCATAAACAAGCCGACAATATAATTTGATATTTCATTGCGATCCCTCCTAAAATGTCAAAAACTTTTTACTTTTTTATTATATATCAAATTTATAATTTTGTCAAAAGTTTTTTACATTTTACTTAAAATTAATACCTTGCTGATTTTAAGCATCAAAAAAGGAGCCTTCTTTAAATGATGCTTGATCATTTTATGAAAGCTCCCTTACATTATCTTCTAAATGCCGCTCTAACTCTTGTATATGAACGTTTTGCTGTTCTTGCTGACGCAGAGCCTAAAGTTTTGCTCCACTGAGTTGCAACTTCAAGCGTAGCTGCATATTTATCCGCCAATGTTACGGCATAGGACTCTTTATATTTAGGCATTCCGGGATATAAAGGCCACATATGCTTAAGAATAGCGTCTTCTTCCCTTTCGGAAATATCAATAAGCTTACTTGCATTTCTGGCGGCAAGTCTTGCATGAAAAACGGCATGGAACTGAGGTGTTTTTTTAGTATGCCAGTCATACCAGTATAAGTCGTGCAAAAGACCTGCTCTTGCAGCCATACGAGGGTCAGCTCCTATTTTTTTTGCAATTTTAAAGCTATAGTAAGAAACACTAAGACAATGCTGTAATCTTGAAGTTTTATGATGCTGTTCAAAATTATTCAGCTTCCTTACCATATCAGATTCCCATATATCGTCAATATATGATCTGAATTCGGCAACCTCTGGAATAGAAAAATCCCACAAATTTGTCTTTGAACCAATAGCTCTGTTCATTCTTTGCATCTCCCCAATCATAATGATCAATTTCTGTCTTCCGGCTCATCCATATCCATTCCGGGAACATACTTCCTGAAAAGTTTCATAAACATAAGTGATGTAAGTACTGCATACACACCGGCACAGAGCACAATAAGTATTCTGTACTTAATTACAATGGCAGTTATTGCCACAAGGAGTATAATACATGTAAATGTTGTAAGCAGGTGTCTGTTAGCCATAAAGAACGAAGTCTTTATAAGCTCTCCTATTTTCAGTTCAAAACGTGAAAGCACTGCAAAAACATACACGGTAAATATAATAAGCTCATACAAAATAACATACTGTAATAAATATAATATAACATTAA
>JAUNPM010000316.1 GCA_030536675.1 Clostridia bacterium
ACAGACTTTGCGATACATATAAGAGAACAAATGTTATGCCTTTAGGCTCAGGCGCTCTTGCTGCAACAACATATCCTCTTGACAGGGATTTTGTTAGGGAACAGCTTGGATTTGATTCAATTACTCTTGATTCAATGGACGGAGTAAGTGACAGAGATTTTGTGATTGAGCTTTTAAGCGCTCTTTCAATGATAATGATGCATTTGTCAAGATTTTGTGAAGAAATTATTATATGGAATTCACAGCAGTATAAATTTGTTGAAATGGATGACGCTTATTCAACGGGAAGCTCCATTATGCCTCAGAAAAAAAATCCCGATATGGCAGAGCTTATAAGAGGAAAGACAGGCAGAGTGTACGGACATTTAATGGCTATGCTTACTGTAATGAAGGGTATTCCTTTAGCATACAACAAGGATATGCAGGAGGACAAGGAGGGCGTTTTTGACGCTGTTGATACATTAAAAATGTGCTTGCCTGTGTTTACAAGAATGGTCGATACAATGACCTTTAACAAAAAGAATATGAGAGAGGCTGCAAGAAAAGGCTTTATGAATGCTACCGATGCAGCTGATTGGCTTGTTAAGCAGGGTGTGCCTTTCAGAGATGCTCACGCTGTTATAGGACAGCTTGTTCTTTATTGTATAAACAATAATAAGAATTTAGACGATCTTACTCTTGATGAGTATAAGGCTGTAAGTAATGTGTTTACAGAGGATATTTACACTGCCATTGATTTGGATAACTGTGTAAATTCAAGAATTGTGGACGGAGGTCCGTCAGAGGAATATATTAAAAAGCTTATAGCTTTAAATAAAGATATGATTGAAAATATGAAGTAATTTTATTTTTTAATTAAAATTCTTAGACAGCGATTAATTCATTTTAATAAATATTCTCTTTTTATTTAATTTGTATATGATAATATTTTACTGTAATGAAATACAAATAAATTATAAGGAGAGTGTTTAAATGAAAAGGAAGTTATGGAATATGTTTGTATTTTCGGACGCTTGCCCGTTAAGAATGGCTTTTGATTCTGTGCCCGGGACAGCAGGACATAGACGGAGAGGTATACAGCAGGAGGCGAAAGCTCCGAAATAATTTTTGAGGGAGAAGAATAAATATATATAATACATATTGCAATTTTACACCTAAATGTAATAAAAAATGAGCGAAGGTATTAAGTGCACCCTTCAAATGTTGGTTTTTAGCTGACATTTGGGGTGCACTTTGATTTATGCAGTAATTTATTTTGTCAGATAGGGAACAAAATTCGGAGGAAGTGATAAAAGAGCATACTCTGTCATTTCTTCGGGGGATTCTTGCATACCTCTTGAAAACCACATCATAAAGTGATTAAAAATACCTCCGATATAAAAAGAAACTTTGTATTGTTCTGTTAATGGTTTATTGATATTGATTTGAGAATGAAAATATTTTTTAAGTACATTTAGTAATATCATTGACAATCCTGCATTATATATTATAAGCATTTGTTCCTTGTAATTCATATAGTGAGTAAACATTTTCAAGAGATATGTTTTTAAGTCAGGATTTTTAAGGCGAATTTTTTCAAGATATTCACTCATAACGGAGTCCAAAAAGTAAAAAATAATATCTTCCTTGGAAGTAAAATGCCTATAGTAAGTGGAACGATTTACACC
>JAUNPM010000026.1 GCA_030536675.1 Clostridia bacterium
AGAAAAAAGGTTCATAATGGGATAGTACCTCCTTTGTGGAAAGATATTTAAAAAGTGCCTTAAAAAATTTAAGTTAAAATATATATTAACTTAAGTATATCACAGATAAAAGTAAATTCAATTAAAAAAATTAAGTATTTCTAAAAAATACTTAATTTAATAAATAAATTTTAAAAAAATACTTGATTTTTTAATTGGTATGTAGTATTATATATACAAGCAAAGGAGCTCAAAGGTAATAGTGCGTCTATTTATCTTGGGCTCTTTTTTGGAAAAGGCAATTAATCAATATATATAAAAGAAAGGATGAAAAATGTGATTTGTAACGGATTACCTGAAAAGCAGGGATTGTATGATCCTATGTTTGAGCACGATAACTGTGGTATAGGCTGTCTTGTAAATATAAAGGGCAGAAAATCTCACAAAATTATTAATGATGCTATTGAAATTCTTAAAAACCTTACCCACAGAGGCGGCGTGGGAAGTGAACCCGATACAGGCGACGGTGCCGGTATACTTATACAGATACCTCATAATTTTATGAAAAAGGTCTGTCAAAATGAAGGCATAAAGCTGCCTGCAGAAGGAGATTACGGCGTTGGTATGCTTTTCTTATCTCCTGATGATGAAACGAGAGAGAGAAGCGTTTGCAAGCTCCGCAACATTGTTAAAGAAGAGGGTATGGAGTTTTTAGGCATAAGAGAAGTGCCTACATATGCTAACTGCATAGGAAATACTGCAAGAGAGGCTATGCCTCACATTGTGCAGGTTTTTATAAAAAGACCCGATGAGGTTGATGCAGGCATTGCTTTTGAAAGAAAACTTTTTGTTGTTCTGAAAAGAGCAGAAAAGGAAATAAGATATTGTGAACTTACAAATGACATATATAATGAAAGGGACAGCTATTTTTACTTTGCATCTCTTTCATCAAGAACTATGGTTTATAAGGGTATGCTTACTCCCGATCAGGTTTCTAAGTTTTATCTTGACCTTATGGATCTTGATATGACAACTGCAATAGCTCTTGTACACAGCCGTTTTTCAACCAATACATTCCCAAGCTGGGAAAGAGCTCATCCTAACAGATATATTATTCACAATGGTGAAATAAATACAATAAGAGGTAATATAAACTGGACTAACGCAAGACAGCAAATGTTTGATACAGATATATTCGGTGATGATATTACTAAGATTTATCCCGTAATAAATGAGGATGGTTCAGACTCTGCAATGCTTGACAATTATCTCCATATGCTTACATTGTCAGGCATACCTATACAGCAGGCTGTAATGATGGCTATTCCCGAACCATGGGAAAATGATAAATCAATGGATAAGGCAAAGAGAGCCTTTTATGAATATAATTCAACCTGTACGGAGCCTTGGGACGGACCAGCTGCAATTGCCTTTACTGACGGTGTTGTAGTGGGAGCTACTCTTGACAGAAACGGCTTAAGACCTGCAAGATATGTTGTTACAAATGATGATATGCTTGTGCTTTCATCTGAAGTGGGCGTAATTGACATTGATGAATCAAAGGTTATAAAGAAAAGCAGACTTGAACCCGGTAAAATGCTTCTTATAGATACAAAAGAGGGCAGAATCGTATCCGATGAGGAATTAAAGGGCGAGGTTGCTTCAAGGTATCCTTACGAAAAATGGATAAGTGAAAATCTTACTGATATAAATAATATTAAATCTGGTAAGAAGGCTCTTGTATGGACTGACCTTGTAGATGCAATAAAAGAAAAAAATGCAAAAATGCATCACGGGGATATAATGATAAACAGGCTTATTGAGCTTGAAAACTTATTTGTAAACAAAGAAAATGATTTTGATACAAAGGAAACTTTGCTTACACAGCAAAAAGCATTCGGATATACGTGGGAAGATATAGACGCTACATTAAAGGGAATGATGGAAACAGGAACAGATCCTATTTCTGCAATGGGAACAGATTCTCCTTTAGCTGTTCTTTCAGATAAGCCACAGCTTTTATATAATTATTTTAAGCAGCTTTTTGCACAGGTTACAAATCCTCCTATTGATGCAATAAGAGAGGAGATAGTAACAAGTACTCTTGTATACCTTGGAGGAGAAAAGAATATACTTGATCCGAAAGCGGAAAATTGCAGAAGAATAAAGTGTGATACTCCTATACTTACAAATGAGCAGACGGCTTCAATAAAAGCTATTGATGATGAAAATTATAAATCAGTAACTATTCCTATGCTTTACAATATTAAGGAAGAAAACGGCCTTGAAAGTGCTATTGACTGTATATTTGAGGCTGCGGATATAGCTATAGATAACGGCTGCAACATTATTGTCCTTTCAGATAAGGGCGTTGATAAAAATAAGTGCGCTATTCCGGCTCTTCTTGCAGGTGCAGGACTTCATCACCACTTAATAAGACAGGGAACAAGAATGAAGGTTTCAATTGTTATTGAAACAGGTGAACCAAGAGAGGTGCATCACTTTGCAGTGCTTTTGGGTTATGGCGTAAATGCCGTAAATCCATATCTTGTGTATGAAACATTAAAGGATATGGCTGAAAATGATTACATTACAAAAACAGCAGATGAGGCTGTAAAACTTTATATAGATGTTGTAACTCACGGTATTGTAAAAATTATGTCTAAAATGGGTATATCTACAATACAGAGTTATCAGGGTGCCCAGATATTTGAGGCACTTGGCGTAAGCGAGGCAATTGTAAACAAATTCTTTACGGGTACTGTAACAAGAATTGGCGGTATTGAGCTTTCTCATATTGACAAAGAGGCTAAAATGCGTCATACAAAGGCCTTTGATCCTCTTACAAAGGTTGAAGCTCTTGAACCCGGCGGAGATTACAAGTGGAGAAAGAACGGGGAATATCATATGTTTAACCCACGTTCAATTTATCTTTTACAGAAAGCCTGCCGTGAAGGAGATTACAAGCTCTTTAAAGAGTTTACAAATATGCAGAATGACACAAGTGAACAGCTTTGTACAATAAGAGGGCTTTTGGATATAAGAACTATTGACAAGCCTATAAATATAGATGAAGTTGAACCTGTGGAATCAATTGTAAAAAGATTTAAAACAGGTGCAATGAGCTACGGCTCAATTTCAAAGGAAGCACACGAGTGTATGGCTATTGCAATGAACAGACTGGGCGGTAAGTCAAACTCAGGTGAAGGCGGCGAGGAAGCTGAAAGATTTACTCCCGATGAAAACGGTGATTTAAGACGTTCTGCAATTAAGCAGGTTGCTTCGGGAAGATTTGGCGTGACTATCCACTATTTGCAAAATGCAATAGAAATACAGATCAAAATGGCACAGGGCGCAAAGCCCGGTGAAGGCGGTCATTTGCCTGGTAAAAAGGTTTATCCTTGGATAGCAAAGGCAAGAAATTCAACTCCCGGTGTAGGACTTATTTCACCTCCTCCTCACCACGATATTTATTCAATTGAGGATCTTGCGCAGCTTATACACGATTTAAAAAATGCAAACAGAGATGCAAGAATTTCCGTTAAACTTGTTAGTGAAGCAGGCGTTGGTACTATTGCAGTAGGTGTTGCAAAGGGAAGAGCCGACGTAATTCTTGTAAGCGGCTATGACGGAGGTACAGGAGCGGCTCCGAGAACATCTGTCAGACACGCAGGTCTTCCTTGGGAGCTTGGTGTTGCGGAAACTCATCAGGCGCTTCTTATGAATAATCTTAGAAACAGAGTTGTTATAGAAACAGACGGTAAGCTTTTAACAGGAAGAGATATAGCGGTAGCTTGTCTTTTGGGTGCGGAAGAATTTGGATTTGCAACAGGTCCGCTTATTACAATGGGCTGTGTTATGATGAGAGTTTGTAATCTTGACACCTGCCCTGTAGGCGTTGCAACACAAAATCCCGAGCTTAGAAAGAAGTTTAGAGGAAAGCCTGAATATGTTGAAAACTTTATGAGATTTATTGCACAGGATCTTAGAGAATGGATGGCAAGAATTGGCTGCAAGACAATAAATGAAATGATAGGTCACGTTGAAAAACTTACTCCTAAGAAGCTTAGCCACTGGAAGGCTAAGGAGGTTGACCTTACAAGTATGCTTTATCAGCCTAAGATCTGTTCAAATGATTCCGAAAGATATTTTAATGTGAAGCAGGATCACGAGCTTGAAAAGTGCCTTGATGTAAATGCTCTTGTAAGACTTTGTACACCTGCTATCAAGGAAGGTAAGAAGATAAATGCTTCTCTTGAAATAACCAATATTGACAGAGTGTGCGGAACAATACTTTCAAGTGAAATTACCAAAAAATACGGAGTTGAAGGACTTCCCGATGATACTATAAATCTTGAATTTGAGGGCAGTGCAGGTCAAAGTTTCGGAGCTTTTCAGACTCATGGTGTAACTATGAAGCTTTCAGGAGACGCCAATGACTATATAGGCAAGGGCTTATCAGGCGGTAAGATAGTTGTTGTACCGTCCAAAAAGGCTAAATTTACGGCAGAAGATAATGTTATCATAGGCAATGTGGCATTTTACGGTGCTATAAGCGGCGAGGCTTATATAAACGGTATGGCAGGAGAAAGATTTTGTGTAAGAAACTCAGGTATTACCGCAGTAGTTGAGTCTATAGGTCAGCACGGCTGTGAATATATGACGGGAGGTCGTGTAGCCGTACTTGGAAAAACAGGAAGAAACTTCGGAGCAGGTATGTCAGGCGGGGTTGCTTATGTTTATAATTACGGCGGAGATTTTGAGTCAAGATGCAATAAGGAATTGATACTTCTTGAAGAAGTTACAAGAGATAAAGATATTGCCGAATTAAAAACAATGATCGAAAATCACGTTAAGTACACAGGCTCTCAAAGAGGAAAGGAATTACTTGAAAACTTTGATGAGGAAATAAAGAATTTTGTTAAGGTTATACCTAAGGCTTATAAAGAAATGATTGAAGAAATTGACAGAGCAAAGGCAGCAGGATTAAGCGATGAGGACGCTTTGCTTGACGCTTTCATTACAGTAAGCGGGTCAACAATAGTTAAAAGACCCGAAGCTGCCATTAAATCAGAAAGGAGTGCTGTAAATGGGTAAACCAACAGGATTTATGGAATACGAAAGAAAACTTCCGGAGGACAGAAAGCCTGAAGTCAGAATGAAGGACTGGGGTGAATTCCATACACACTCCAATATTGATGAGCTTCAAACACAGGGCGCAAGATGTATGAACTGCGGTGTTCCTTTTTGTCACACAGGCGATCCCCTTGTAGGCGGCTGTCCTTTAAATAACCTTATTCCCGAGTGGAATGATCTTGTATATCACGGTAAAATTGAAGAGGCTTATAAAAGACTTTCAAAAACAAGTAACTTCCCGGAGTTTACGGGAAGGGTATGTCCGGCTCTTTGTGAAGGCTCCTGTACACTTGGTATGAATGAACCTGCGGTTACGGTTAAAAACATAGAGGTTCATATTATTGATACGATGTTTGAGCAGGGTAAGGTACAGCCCAGAATACCTAAAAAGTCTACTGAAAAGAGAGTTGCGGTTGTAGGTTCAGGACCTTCAGGTCTTGCCTGCGCCGACATTCTTAATCAAATGGGACATAAGGTCACTGTATTTGAGCGTTCTGACAGAGTAGGCGGTTTGCTTATGTATGGTATTCCAAATATGAAGCTTGATAAGAAGATAGTTCAAAGAAGAGTGGACATTCTTGAAAAAGAGGGTATTGTTTTTGTTACAAATACAGAAGTGGGCAAAAATTATCCTACGGCAAAGCTTATAAATGAATTTGACGCTGTTGTTCTCTGCTGTGGTGCAACTAAGCCTAGGGATTTGGTTTGTGAAGGCAGAAATGATGTAAACGGTATTTATTTTGCCGTGGACTTTTTAAAGGCAAATACAAAGAGCCTGCTTGATTCAAACCTTTCAGACAGACAGTTTATAAGCGCAGAGGGCAAGGATGTAATTATTGTAGGCGGCGGAGATACGGGTACAGACTGTGTGGGTACTTCAATAAGACACGGCTGCAAGTCTGTTTTCCAAATGGAAATTATGCCTGAGGCTCCCGAGTGCAGAACTGCGGCAAATCATTGGCCACAGTGGCCCAGAATAAAGAAAACTGATTATGGACAGGAAGAGGCAATCAAGCTTTACGGACGTGATCCGAGAGAATATCTTACAACAGTAACAAAGGTGGTTCCCGATGAAAAGGGAAATATTAAGGAGGTCCATACTGTACAGGTAAAATGGAACAATGTAAACGGAAGAATGGTTTCTGAGTATATTCCCGGAACTGAAAAGGTTTGGCCTTGTCAATTGATGCTTTTGGCAATGGGCTTTACGGGTCCTGAAGATACATTGATAAAACAGCTTTCTCTTGAAACGGATCAGAGAAGCAATGTTAAAACACCTTTAGGCAAGTATAACACAAGTCTTAAAGGAGTTTTTGCGGCAGGAGATATGAGAAGAGGACAAAGTCTTGTTGTTTGGGCTATCCATGAGGGAAGAGAAGCGGCAAAGGCTTGTAATGAGTATCTTAATAAAAAATAATGTTAAGTTAAGCGGGTTTGGTTTAAAATCAGACCCGTTTTTTTGTTTGAGCTTATAATAAAATGGTAATTTTAAAAGTATAGAGAATAAAGAAAAATAAAAGGTCATAAAAATTATAGAAGCATAAAAATGATTTTGTATACGTATGAGTGCAAAAATATGATTAAATTAAAAAATGCTTTAAATGGGTTTGTTTTGTGAATTTTGTAGAAATGTATTGACTTTTAGTACAATAAAATGTAAAATATTTTACAGGATATTAAGCACATTCCTTGTGCGTTGAAAAAGAATTTATCAGTGTCTTTTGTGGGTAACAGAGGTAAAAAAGAATATTTATACGGATAAGTAAATACAGAAATTTGTAAATACGGAAGATAAAATTACGTGAACGAATAAGTTATAGATATAGTAAATTTATGGTATTTTTATCGGATAATTTACGGCAGCATATTACGTAAGAAAAATAAACAAACTATAGCATTGAGGGGGATAACAATGGCAGTAGCAGAAGTCGTTAAGTATAATGGTAGTCCAGATGTATTCGCATGGAAATATCCCAGTGAAGAATTGGGGACTTGGACACAATTGGTTGTAAATGAATCACAAGAAGCGGTTTTAGTAAAAAGCGGAAAGGTTTTGGATGCCTTTGGCAGTGGACGCCATACGCTTGATACAGCAAACATTCCTATTCTTAATAATATTATCAATCTTCCCTTTGGAGGAAGAAGTCCGTTTACTGCAGAAGTTTGGTTCATAAATAAGGGATATAATCTTGACGTTAAATGGGGAACTCCTACACCTATACAGATCCAAGACCCTAAGTATGGTATATTTGCTCCTGTTCGCTCAAATGGTGCCTTTGGTATTCATATATCAGATGCTAAAAAATTTTTGATAAAGCTTGTAACAACGATGCCGACCTTTGATACGGCGACAATTACAAAGTATTTTAGAAGCCTTTATGTTACAAAGGTAAAGGATGCAATTTCCACATATCTGGTACATAAACAAATAAGCATATTGGAAATCAATGCATATATTGATGAGCTTTCTAAGCATATGAAAGAAAGAATCCGACCTGTAATGGACGATTACGGCATTGAGCTTGTATCTTTTTATGTAAATGAGATAAGTGTTCCTGAGGACGATACGGCAGTTAAAAAGCTGAAGGATGCTTTGTCCAAGAGGGCAGAAATGAACATTATAGGATACAGCTATCAGCAAGAGCGATCCTTTGATACACTTGAAGGAGCTGCAAAGAATACAGGCTCTACAGCTGCTCCACTTATGGGTGCAGGTATGGGATTGGGAATGGGCTTAGGTATGGGACGAGGAGTAGGAAGAAGTTTCAGTAACATCACCCATGAAATCCAAATAAACAATAATGAGGAATCAACGAAAGAATGTCCTAATTGTCATTCACGTATTTCCAATATGCAAAGGTTCTGCGGAAATTGTGGATTTGATACGGAAAAAAAGCCTGAAGCAAAAAAAGAACAGTCTTTAATGTGTTCTGCTTGCGGAAGCGCAATAGAAAAAAATACAAAGTTTTGTCCCGAGTGTGGCAGGAAGATCAACCACTGTCCAAATTGCGGCAATGATATTGGGGATGATACAACAAGGTGTGATATCTGCGGTTATGAAAAGCCTCAGCAGTGTCCAAACTGCGGTGCCGAAATTTCCGCAAAGTCAAAATTCTGTCCCGAATGTGGGCACGTGTTGGTAAAGTTTTGCCCAAAGTGTAATTCTCCCATTGAGGGTGAGAGTAAGTTCTGCCCCGAATGTGGTGAGAAGCTGTAAGGGGGCGATGTTATGAATAGAAGAAGTATAACAATATTGATCAGCGGTATTATAACGTTATTTGTTACGATTGTAATTGCCGCACTTTGCATTGACGATTGGTCAGGTTTGACAGGCTGGGCATTTAGCTCAATGCTTTTGTCTGAAATTATTTTATTTGGCGGATTTATATTTGTTGAATGGATCGCTGAAAGAACAGAGCAAATAATTACACGCTCTGCTTTATATGTACTTTTTTCTGTATATGCAATTATTAACATACCTGTTTCTGTTCTTTACATTGCATTTTTTAAGGAGGCAACAACTTCATTTGTAATTATAGAGGTTATTCTCCTTGCTGTTGTTATCATTGCTGTTTTAATATGTCTTGTAACAAGTAAAAGTATTAATCAGTCTAATGAGATGACAATGAATAATGTGTTAAGCGTTGAGTCAATGATTGAGCGTTTGAGTAAATTGGCTGATTCCAATCGATGTGAAAAATATTCTTCTGCATTGAAAAAGGCAGGGGAAAATTTGAGATTTACAGATGTTTCAGTAATCGTTCCGGAAGATGAAGAAATAGACAAAGCTATTTCAGCTATTGAAATCGACGTGACAGGGGATAATGAAATGACTGAAGAAGTGCTTAACGGATATTTAGTTCGCCTAAACTCTTTAATTGCCAAAAGAAAGATAGCTGCGAGCTTTTCTAAGAAAGGGAGGGTGTAATATATGTTTCAAAAAAATGGTAGTAAAGCAAGCAAAGGTGCTTCGTGGGCAGTTATAATTATTTTACTGATATTCTTTTGTTATGTGGGTATTCCCTTGATGCTTAGTAAGTTACATAAGGATACAGAAAATATGCTGTTCAATGCAAAGAGAACTATTACAGTGGGTTGGATCTTTTTCGCAATTGGCTGTATGTATTTGTTCTTAGGGCTTACGGGAGCTCTTAATCCCAATGATGGAAGCAATTTTGTAGGCTTTCTTGTATTTATTGTAGTTTTGTTATGCGGCGGTGGTTATGCTATTGTAAGACACGCAAAAAAATACAGAAATTGGGGACTTATGTATGAACGTTACCTTCCTGTTTTGTCAGGCTTGCCTACGGGTTCTTTGGATGAGCTGGCAGAAACGGTTGGGGAAACTTATGATGTGACATCTAAGAATATACAGAACTTGATCGATATTGGATTACTTGAAAACAGCTATATAGATAAAACCAGAAGAAGTCTTGTTTCTCCTGTTGTTTCAAGTACGTACAGACCTAAGCAAAGCTCTGACGAAGCGGAGGTCAAAAATACTCAGCAGGCAAAGCCGAGAGCATCAAAAGTACATACAATTAAGTGCCCAAATTGCGGCGGTGTGAACAATGTTACCGAAGGTGCGGTAAATATTTGTGATTACTGTGGTACTGCATTAGAATGATAGAAGTGAGGAAAAGAAATGAATAATTCAAAAGTGACTATTGCTGTAAACAGAACTATAAGCTTGATACAATTGATTGCAGGAATTTTCTTTGTATTTATTTTCGGTATTTGTACTATTGTGTACTTGTTTGACAAAACTATATCTGCGGATGCAGGTACAAGTTTCTTGATTTGCTGTTTGGTTTTTGATGCTTTGGGTATATGGCTGATAATATGCTCTAAAAAGAAGAAAAAACTTATAAATACCTTTAAAACATATGTAATTGCTATTTCAAATGACGGCAGCAGTCACATACCTGATATTGCGGCTTCTGTGGGAACATCGGAAGATGTTGTGAGGAAAAATCTTGATATTATGATCAAGAAAAAGTTTTTCCAAAATGCATATATTGACCAAAGCGCAAATTGTATTGTGATTTCAAGTAATAAGGCTGTGCAGAATGTAACAGCTTCAAACGCTTTTGAAAACAAATCACAGGCTTCTAAAAATAATACGTCTGCATCGGCGGAAATGGTAACTGTTAAATGTAATGGCTGCGGAGCAGTTAATACTATTGAAAAGGGAAAAACAGGCGAATGTGATTACTGCGGTTCTGTAATTAAGGGAGAATAGGGTCAATCAGTGGTATAATATTTGGTGAAGTTTTTTACACCAAATATTATACCATTTTTTAAATTAAATCCGTTTTTTTATTCTTTTTGTTCTGCAGGATCTTGATAGCGTATGACTTTTGCAGGAACACCTCCGACTACAGCATAGTCGGGTACATCTTTTGTGACAACTGCTCCTGCGCCAACCACAGCGTATTTTCCAATAGTTACCCCCGGACATATGGTAACGTTCATACCGATCCACGAATTCTTTTTCAGTGTTACTTTTCCATAGGTGTAAATGGAATGTCTTTCATTCATATTATGATTTATTGTGGCAATGCGTACCCCCGGAGCAAGCATAACTCCGTCTTCAAATTCGATGCCGCCTGAAGCTGAAAGAATAGCGGAATGATTGATAAATACTCCCTTTCCGAATTTTACTCTGTTTCCGAAATCACAAATGAAGGGTGTAAGTATTCTTATATCTTCAAGAGCTCTTCCGAATAATTCTTCCAAATATGTAATATATGACGGATCGTTGGGCAAAATTGCATTTACCTTTGCACAAAGTGTTCTGGCACGCATCATTTCATCAACTGCTTCCTTGAAATAATCTTCACGTACGTCTGTTGGTCCTCCCTGATCCATTAATTTATATACATAGCCATTTTCATAATTCATTTTGTAACCACCTTTCAATTATATTTTTTGATTTATCAACACTGCTTCCGTTTATTGCAAGACCTTTTGAAACTTTAGCGCCTTTAGTTGTGTTTGCAATATCTTTTTCTGTTGATGAAAGTCCGCTGCCCTCGTGGGTGCAGAATGGGTATATAGTCTTTCCGCTGAAATCAAATGCTTCCAGAAAGGTATATACTGCCATAGGCATAGTGCCCCAATAGTTGGGATATCCAAGATATATTTCATCATACATATCCAAATTATTGGGTAATTTAGTAAGTTCGGGTCTTGCGTTTGTTTGAAGATCTTTCTTCGCTTCTTCAATGCAAGTATTATAATCTTTTGAATAAGGCTTTATTTGTTCTATTTTAAACAAGTCTGCGCCTGTGATATTTGAAATTATTTTTGCTGCTTTTTCTGTATTTCCCACGGTTATATATTTCAGAGAGCCGCCGAAATAGTTTTCATCGGCTCTTGAATAAAATGCTACAAGTTTTTTCACTTTTCGTTTTCTCCTTCCTTGTTCCAAGTTAATTTTCCTGTTTCCAATGCCTTTTCATAAATTGAAATTTTATATGAAAGTCTTTCCATTGTTTCTTCTATATGCTTTTTTTGAGATTTCAAAACGTCCATTTGGTTTTTCAGAAGCTCTAATCTTGCAGGGATTGTTTGATCCCCTTGCTGAAACAGATTTACGTATTCTATCATAACTTCAATAGGCAAGCCTGAACTTCTCATACAAATTGCCAATTG
>JAUNPM010000317.1 GCA_030536675.1 Clostridia bacterium
CTTTATGCGAAGAAATTCTTCCGCAGAGCTAAGCTCTCTTATAGTAAGCCTTATATCAAAGCGCCTGCCAAAATATCTTAACTGCGATCCTATAAAAGATATACAGGTCCTCACCCCTATGAGAAAATCACCTCTCGGTGTAACAGCATTAAACGCACTTCTACAGGAAGCATTAAATCCACCTTCTCCAAATAAAAGAGAAAAGGAATTAAGGGGCATTAAATTCCGTGAAGGCGATAAGGTTATGCAAATAAAAAACAATTACAATGTGGAATGGAAAATTGTAGTCAAAGGGCGTGTTACAGAAGACGGCATAGGAGTTTTTAACGGAGATGAAGGCATAATAACATATATGGATTTAGACAATGAATATATTGAAATACTTTTTGACGATAACAAGGTCGTCCACTATGACTTTACTCAAACAGACGAAATAGACTTAAGCTATGCCGTGACCATTCATAAAAGTCAGGGCAGTGAATACAAAGCCGTTATTATGCCTCTTTTAAACGGTCCCGATATGCTTATGTCAAGAAATCTGCTTTATACGGGACTTACAAGAGCAAAAAAACTCGCCGTTATAGCAGGCTCCGAAAACACCATTTACAAAATGGTGGATAACAACAGAGAAGTATCCAGATACACAAGCCTTTCTCTTAAACTTAAGGAATTTGCGGAATTTGTTGAAAACAATTAATACACAGCCTATATAACAAAAAATAAGACCTTTGAGCTTTTACTCATCGGTCTTATTCTATGTAAATTAAGCCTATATACTTTAACACATAATTCCCGCCTTAATAAAATCCCATATAGGCAGCTTCATCACATATAAGCGTCACATTAGGGTGAAACTGTAATATTGATGCAGGTATCTTCGGTGTAACAGGTCCACAAAAGGCTTTTTTAATAATTTCAGCCTTATCACCGCCCACAGCCATCATTACTATTTTTTTTGCAGACATAATTGTGCCTATTCCCACAGTAATTGCAGACTTGGGAACGTCATTAGGCGACTTAAAAAACCGTTGGTTTGCCTTCCTCGTTTTTTCCGTTAATTTAACTTCGTGAGTTGACACAGCAAAAAAATCATCAGGCTCATTAAATCCTATATGCCCATTGTGCCCTATTCCCAAGAGCTGAATATCTATACCTCCCCATACTTCAATTTGATTTTCATATTTTCGGCATAAAGTCTCTTTGTCCTTTTCCAGTCCGTTTGGTATAAGTATATTCTCTCTTTTTATTGAAATATGGTCAAAGAGATTTTTTTGCATATAATATCTGTAGCTTTGAGGATCTTCAGCCTCAAGTCCCACATATTCATCTAAATTTACTGTCCTGACACTGCTGAAGCTAAGCGCTCTGTTTTTTTCACGCTGTATAAGCTCGTCGTAAAAAGGCAGTGGAGTGGAGCCTGTGGCAAGACCTATGACGCAATCTGCCTTTTTCTCCATAACCTTCTCAAATTCATCGGCAGCCAAATATCCTGCTTCCTTATGTGTTTTTGCCTTAATAACCTTCATATGAAACATAGTGATTACTCCTTTGTTACTATAAAAGCCGCTGTCATTAACCAAATGGAATATTATGACTGAACTGCAACGGAAATTGAATTTTCAGAAAGTTCATCTTTTCCGTTTACAAGCTCCCTGTC
>JAUNPM010000318.1 GCA_030536675.1 Clostridia bacterium
GTAATTAAAGTAGGTGATACGGTCAATGACATTAAAGAGGGCATAAATGCAGGTGTCACAACAATCGGTGTAGTTGACGGAAGCTCCGAAATGGGATTGTCATTTACGGAATTTGATTCATTAAGTGAAGATGATAAAAAAATAGCAAGGAAAAAAGTATCCGATAAGTTTAAAAAAGCAGGTGCTCACTACATAATCAATAATTTCAGCACATTGCCCTACATAATAGCTCAAATTGAAAATAAAAAGTAATATTGACTGAAATACTTATTATTTGTATAATAAAATCAAATATCTCTTAAGCAGATAAAAGTATAAAATATAAGGCGGTATTGCAAATGAAACAAATAAAATTAAATGCCAGAGCTAAAATCAACATTACTCTCGATGTATTAAGAAAAAGAGAAGACGGCTATCACGATCTGTCAATGATAATGCAAACTATAAATTTATGCGACAATATTACAATAAACACAACAGAAGACGGAAATATAAAAATGACTTCCAATTACAGCTGGCTTCCCTGTGATGAGAGAAATCTTGTATATAAAGCCGCAGCTCTTATGAAAGAAACTTATAATATAAAAGAAGGGCTTCTTATCCATTTGGTAAAAAATATACCTGTAGCAGCAGGTATGGCAGGAGGAAGTAGCGATTGTGCGGCAACTCTTGTTGGCATAAGAAATCTTCTTAAAATAAAAGCCGATGACAATGAATTAATGAAACTTGGCAAAACATTAGGAGCAGACGTGCCCT
The DNA here is from genome assembly GCA_030536675.1 of Clostridia bacterium. GTDB lineage: Bacteria > Bacillota > Clostridia > Lachnospirales > CAG-274 > Gallispira. Next base: position 757 of record JAUNPM010000318.1, read on the forward strand.
ACTGTATATTAAGAGGCACTGCACTTGCGGAGGGAATAGGCGAAAAACTTACGGTTCTTCCTCCTTTTCCAAATACAATAGTATTAGTTGCAAAACCACCCATTAATGTGTCAACTGCAACAGTATTCGGAAGTTTTGACTTAAAAAACGTAAATAAACACCCTGATAACAATAAAATGACGGAACTTATAAAAAATAAAGACCTTGAGGGCATATGTGAAAATATGTGTAATGTACTTGAAAGCGTTACAATAAAAAATTATCCAATTATAGCTGAATTAAAAAGTTCTATGCTTTATGAAGGCGCAATAGGTTCATTAATGAGCGGAAGCGGTCCCACTGTTTTCGGTTTTTACAAAAGCTATGAAAAGGCCCTTAAGGCATTGAAAAATATACGTGCAAAATACCATATTAAGGAAATATATATAACTACGGTTTTTAATACATCAAAATAAGCTAAAAAAGAGAGTGGTTATATAACCACTCTCTTTAAAAGAAAAAACAATGAACTATTTAATTATACTTCTGGTTCAATAAGACCATAAGCTCCGTCTTTACGCTTGTACACAATATTTATCTCATCTGTTTCAGCATTTCTGAAAACAAAGAAATTATGACCCATCATATCCATTTCCATACAAGCTTCTTCAGCGTCCATAGGCTTAACAAAAAACCTCTTGGATTTTACAATATTTACAGTATCCTCTGTATACTCATCTTCTTCAAGAGCAATTGCATTTAATTCATCAGCAAATGCAGGCACTTTTTTCGCTCTGTCGTGGAGTTTATTCTTATACTTGACCATCTGTCTTTCAAGAATATCAACAGCCTCATCAACAGCTGCCATAAAATCATCTTTAGTAACTTCAGCCTTAATGATCCTTTTATTTG
>JAUNPM010000319.1 GCA_030536675.1 Clostridia bacterium
TTTCATTATTTTCCCATACCTCAATTACGGCTTCACTCGGTATGAATATATTTTCCGCATTTTTAACTGATGAGGTAATAGCATAAACTATAACAGCCGCAAAAACACAAATAACCGCTACAGTTAATATTTTTTTTATATTTTTACCGTTTATGCTCATAGCTTCACCTTCCCTGTTAAGCATTACTGATAAGCATTAATAAATTTAAGACCATTACTTACGCTAAATAAAGCCTGTCAACCAATAAAAATATACAGGGAAACGGAAATATCCGCCTCCCTTTGTACATATTGATTCTTGATTATTACATCAGTTAATATCAGGGATTTGTGTCACTGAAATCTGACTGCCAGTTTTGATCAGCAGTTGCTATAATTGTTGCAAAGGTATTGGCATTTGTTAAGTCAGCTTCATCAATATTACTGTCATCCTTGCCAAATGTCTGTATACCTGCTTCCATAATAGCCTGTGTGCTGATATTGTTGACATCAAGGTCAAATACTAAGTTTGAAATGTCACTCATATCAATACTATCCTTAAATGTTACACTGTCAAGCAACGGCTGTGTTGTAGCACCTGATACCAGCTTGTTTCTGTAGTAGTAATATACCCTACCTGTTGAATCCGTGCTTTCATACCAGTACGTATCATCAGCAGCTGTAGGATCATCGGAATTATAGAAATTAAGAGTTACATAATCATATGGATCAATTGATGTTTCAACTGTAGAATCCTTATGCTCAGCATTGTAAAGGGCATACTTAAGGACACTCTGATATGTATTACCTGTTGCATCTGTAACTGTTATAAATCCTGCATTATCACTGTAATCATAGCCTGCTGCTCTAAGTGCACTGTTGTCAACAGTTATGCACAACTCATAAGCAGTTGTTTCATCACTGCCGTCAACATTCTGACCTGTCACTGAATAATAGCCTAAAAACTCGTATTTTTTAGTTTCCCCGGCTGTAGATGATGAATAATCGGTTGTTCCCGTTGACTCCTTAACATATAATGTTACATTGCTCGGAACAGCGCCCAATGGAGATGATGAATTACCGTCATATTTAGTAAAGCCTGCAGAAGCCGCATCAATAGCAGAAGAATTTACTGTTGCATATGTCCCTGATGCATCAACAGAATCTAAATCGGTCGTTACATAATTGTCACCGTTCTTTTGCTTAATATCAAAAGAAATTCTTGGTTCAAGCCAAACTCTTGTATAGGCGTCAATAGTACCTGTGTTGGTAACCTGAACTACCTTATCCGTAGTTGTACCGGGCTCCCAATTTGTAGGCGGAGTAAAGTTTTCCACTACAACTGTTTTAAATGTTCCGTTAGCTTGGAAGGTATTGGTTACTGAATCTGTACTTGAGTACCACGCAAATGTAAGACCTCCCACGATCAATGCCGATACACCAAGAGTTGCTGCAAGTAAACGCATTTTCTTTTTCTTTTTTTCCTGACTTTTTTTCATATTATGACCCCCTTAAAAATTTTTATTTATTTTTTATATATACAACGGCACTTGCCACCGTTATAAATCAATTTTCCTCTGCTGATGCCTCAATATCTTCCTCCTCTGCTTTTTCAATAGCTTTAATTTCAGCAGATATTTCCGTCAGCTTTTTAAGCAATGTAAAGA
>JAUNPM010000320.1:0-246 GCA_030536675.1 Clostridia bacterium
ATACCCTTTTTTTCAAGTATGTCAAGCATTTCATCTGTATTTATACATTTCATTATTTTTTCCGCCGTTTCAACGCCTCCTCCCACAAGCATTGTATGAAGAGCGAATATATCGCCTCTTGCATCGGCAGTTTTTGAATGGGTGTTCATTATCCCTGCCGCCGTTTTGACCAGCTTTCCCATATTGCCCACAAGCAAAAAATTTTTAAAGCCGTATACAACAGCCAAATCTATAGTATCACCTATA
>JAUNPM010000320.1:256-1643 GCA_030536675.1 Clostridia bacterium
ATGCTTTTATTCATATCAAAGCCCAAATAATTGCTTACATAGCCTCTTCCGTAATTTCCCGGAGTAACCAGAATACTTTCATTTCCCAAGGCTCTTAACTGACGCATTTCCGTTTCTATTGTGTCCACGATCGCTTTTTCGCTCATAGGCTCAAGTATTCCGCTTGTTCCCAGTATGGATATTCCGCCCATTATTCCAAGTCTTGGATTAAAGGTTTTAAGAGCCAGCCTTTCTCCTTCGGGCACAATTACCGTTACTTTAACACAGCCCCTGTAATCCTCTCTTTGACAAACCTCACCTACCGCTTTAAATATCATACTTCTTGGGACCGCATTTATTGCGGCATATCCCATATCCTGTTCAAGACCTTTCTTTGTTACTCTTCCGACTCCCGTTCCTCCGTCAAGAAATATGTTTTTATAATTTTCATCTTTAAAAACATTGCCTTTAACAAATTCCGTTTTCTCAACCTTAACGTGTATCTCACTGTGATTTGTAACATCGGGGTCATCTCCGCTGTCCTTTATAACCATAAATTCCGCTTCATTTTCGTGTCCGTAACAAAAATTTACTTTAACATTTATATCCTTGCCCTTTGGTGTTTTCACAACAACAAATTCCTTTTTTATTCCCGTTATCAATAACTCGGCGGCAGCGGAAGCAGCTGCGGCAGCACAGGTTCCCGTTGTTATTCCGTACCTTAATTGTTTTTTGTTTTTTATTACATAATCTTCCATATAACCACCACAAAAGTCAAAACAGTTTATTTGATCTTCACTTCAATGCCGCACACAATTTCCCTTATTCCTTCCGCCTCACTTCCCATACGTCTGTTTACATATGCCAATGCTTCAATGTATTTTAAACATTCACTGTCATAAAAACAGCCGTCGCTAAAGACTTCATTTGTTACAGCCACAACACAGCCTGCATTTTTTGAAATTTTAAGTATACCTTTAACAATATATTTTTCACTTTCTTCTATTAAATTATGCTTAACTCTTCCCTTTGGAGAATACATTTCATTTGCGGTCAGATTTGATATACATTCTATAAGAACAACGTCATTTTTATTAAAAATATTTTTTTCAATTTCAACGGCACATTCCTTTGTTATAAAGCCCTTTCCCTTTCTCATTTTTCTGTGACGCTCTATTCTTTTACGGCTCTCTTCGTCAAAGGCTTCCATTGTTGCCACATAATAAAGACTGCCTTCTTTAAATTTATCATTATGTATTTTTATTGCAGTATTTTCGGCATACTCCGACTTACCGCTGCCGCTTCCTCCCGTAACAACGTAAAGCATTTTATTACTCCTCTTCAAATCTTTTGTAAGGTTCTATTTTATAATCATTAAAACTTCCCATTTTTTTATATACGTCTGTTC
>JAUNPM010000321.1 GCA_030536675.1 Clostridia bacterium
AATAACCAAGCTTTTTGTAAGACAGGTCGGGTATATTGACGATGAAGTGGAAAAGGCAATGAACCAGCTTATAAGAATGGTCAAGGAGGCTTATTATGACAAATTAATAAGCGAGAATTACACTAGCCCTAAATTGCCGGAATTAATGGAAATGAAAAGAAATGTTAGCAAACTGTATATATCATTATCTGACGGTTAAAATAGTTACAAGTGAGAAAGGATGGAAACATAAATGAAACCTATTGATGACGCTACTTTTACAAGTAAAATGAAAGAACTCATTGCTATTGCCAAAAAAAATAAAAATACACTTAATGCAAATACTCTTATGGATAGCTTGTCAACAGTTGACCTTGATCCCGAACAGATGGACAAAGTGTATGATTATCTTGAAAGCCAGGGCATTGACCTTGTAGGTGTGGAGCTTGAGATCGATGATACAGATGATGACCTTGACATAGATAATGAAAGGGAACTGGATCTATCCGTGTCTGACAGTATAAACATTGACGACCACGTGCGTATGTATCTTAAGGAAATAGGAAGAGTTCCTCTTTTATCTGCCGATGAGGAAATCGAGCTTGCCGAAAGAATAGAGCAGGGCGACGAGGAGGCTAAAAAACGTCTTTGCGAGGCTAACTTAAGACTTGTTGTAAGCATTGCCAAAAAGTATGTGGGAAGAGGTATGCTTTTCCTTGACCTTATACAGGAGGGTAATTTGGGACTGACAAAGGCTGTTGAAAAATTTGACCACAGAAAGGGCTTTAAGTTCAGTACCTATGCTACATGGTGGATCAGACAGGCAATTACAAGGGCAATTGCAGATCAGGCGAGAACAATAAGAATACCCGTTCATATGGTTGAAAACATAAATAAAATAATAAGAGTGTCAAGACAAATGCTTCAGGAAAACGGCAAGGAGCCTACAGACCAGGAGCTTGCCGAAAGAATGCAGATGTCCATAGACAAGGTAAGAGAGATAAGAAAAATCGCACAGGAGCCCGTATCTCTTGAAACACCTATAGGAGAGGAAGAGGACAGTCATTTAGGTGATTTTATTCCCGATGAGGATATTCAGGCTCCTGCAGATGCGGCTGCTTTCTCCCTTTTAAGAACGCAGCTTGACCAAGTGCTTAATACTCTTACAGACAGAGAGAGAGAAGTGCTTAAGCTGAGATTCGGATTAAACGACGGCAAGGCAAGGACTCTTGAAGAGGTTGGTGCCAAGTTTAATGTAACAAGAGAGAGAATACGTCAGATCGAAGCTAAGGCTTTGAGAAAATTAAGACACCCGAGCAGAAGTAAAAAGCTTAAAGATTATTTATAAGATTCTGAAAGGAGCTGTTACGGCTCCTTTTGTATTAATTATGGTAAACCGTTTGAATATAAGTATTTTATATAAAATTTAAAAGGACAGGTTACATATGGATATAAATGCATATATGAATATACAGAGGCTTGCCGATAAATATGCAGCGAAGCTTAATCATCAAGTAGATGTAAGAACGGAAGAAATGAAAAATGACGATACCTCTCATTATTTACTTTACAGTGTGTTGGGTGTTACCTATGAAGAAGGAAGGCTTATTGATCTGTACCAAAATAAGGGACGTTTTTTATATAAATATGCGGGAGCCTTT
>JAUNPM010000322.1:0-1357 GCA_030536675.1 Clostridia bacterium
TTTCAGCTTTAGCTGAAAGTGCTGACAAGCATTTCTTTCAAGGCTGTCGACTTTTTCGACAGCCAGCAATTATTTATATATTACACTTATTTTGTTAAAATTTCCATATTATATTAAAATTGAAATAAAAATTTAACATTGACATATGTAAACTTATTATTTCAACACTCTTTGGGTTTTAATAAAAATTTCTATTGAAAAAAAATGTCGTATGGTGTAAAATTAGTATATAAAATTAAAAGGTTTCAAACCTTTAGGGAGAGGGGTTTTGTTTATGAAGTTGTCTAAAATTGCGTTAAAGGTAAGACCGTCACAAACTTTATCTATTTCTGCGAAGGCAAATATTAAAAAATTTGAGGGAGTAGATGTTATAAATTTCAGTGCGGGAGAACCTGATTTTAACACGCCATATAATGTAAAAGAGGCTGCTATATCAGCAATAAACGAAAACTTTACAAAATATACGCCCTATGAGGGAATTGAGGAATTAAGAGAGGCTGTTGCTGACGCTTTTGAAAGAAGAGGATTAAAATATTCTCCGGATCAGATCGTTGTGAGCAACGGCAGTAAACACGCCCTTAAAAATACATTTTCTGCAATAATTGACCCGGGTGATGAGGTCATTGTGCCTGCTCCTTATTGGAACAGCTACATAGATATTATAAATATGGTTTACGGAGTGCCTGTTGTGGTTGAAACAAAAAAGGAAAATGTTTTTAAAATAAATGTGGAAGAGCTTGAAGAGGTTTATACGGATAAGACTAAGGCTATAATAATAAACAGTCCAAACAATCCTACAGGCGTTATGTATACAAAAGAGGAGCTTGAAAAAATAGCTGAATTTGCTGTTGAAAAGGATATTTATGTAATTTCGGACGAGGTATACAGCAGTCTTGTGTACAGCAGAAAAACTCCTCATATAAGCATTGCATCTCTTGGAAAGGAAATATATGAAAGAACCATTGTTATAGACGGGCTTTCAAAAAAGTATGCAATGACAGGCTGGAGAGTGGGATTTTCCGCATCAAACAAAGAGGTTGCAGAGGCTATAGGAAATATACAGTCAAACAGCACTTCAAATATTAATTCCATTGCTCAGGCTGCCGCCATTGAGGCTCTTGACAACAGTGAAGAGGTTGCCGAGGAAATGCTTAAGGAGTTTCAGCACAGGAGAGATTATATAGCTCAGAGAGTATCAGATATACCTCTTATAAGCTGTATGCTGCCAAAGGGTGCTTTCTATTTGTTTGTGGATATTTCAAAGCTGCTTGGTACCGAAATAGACGGTGTTGTCCTTGAAAGCAGTGTTGATGTGGCAAACATACTTATGGACAAGTATAATGTGGCTGTTGTGCCC
>JAUNPM010000322.1:1367-1629 GCA_030536675.1 Clostridia bacterium
AATTATATAATAATATCCTATGCTACAAGTATGAGAGATATTGTTGAGGGTTCAAGGAGAATAGAAAAATTTGTTAAGGACAATTTTTAACAAACAACAAAGGGAGATAATAAAATGAAAAAACACAGATTTTGGGCTTGGGCAATGATAGTTTGCCTTATTATGACTATATATACAGGATACAAGCATAAATAATTGGAGGTATTTAATATGTTGTTTTTGGAATATCCTAAATGCACTACCTGCAAAAGGGCTAAAAAAT
>JAUNPM010000027.1 GCA_030536675.1 Clostridia bacterium
GGCATTTTTAGCACTTTCAGCTTTTTCAAGCTCTGCTATTTCCTTTCCAACATCAGCATTTTCAGCATCAAGAGTATTAATTCTTTCAATTATGTACTTTTCGACAGAGCTGTTTTTAACATCAGCAAGCTTTGAAACAAGGGAATTAATTTCATTTTTATTGGTATTCAGCTTTCTATAAAGTGCAGATATATCACTTCCCACCTTACCCTTTATGTATTTTTTGCCTTTTTCAAGCTCTCTTATAAGGCTTATTTTATCACATTCAATACTCTTTATAAGCTCCACAACATAGTTATCAAGTTTTATACCATTGATATTTTCAGCCTGACATTTTCCCCTATTGCTTTTAAGCTTCAATCTACAGGCATAGGAAAACGCTCCATTTCTACCCATCTTAGGACCCATTCTGCTGCCACAGCTGCAATAAATAATACCACCTAAAAGAGCCTCATTTACTCTGGGCTTTCTATAGGCTTTATTAGAGTTTTCATTTAAAATATTCTGCACTTTAACCCAGTCATAGCCTGAAATAATGCCCTTATGTCCGCCCACAGCAATTATCCAATCCTCAACAGGGTTAATTTTAGTCTTTTTTTTACTCTGCTTGGTCTTATTATAGGCAATTACACCATACTCGCAATTAAATTCAGACTTTTCAGCAAAAATATCATAGTCCTTAAAATATTCAAAGCTATCCTTATCAGCAATAGCATAGACAGTATTTGTAAGAATACTTTTTAAAGCAAAGCGAGAAAAATAAATATTATTTTTGGTCTTAATATCCCTGTTTATAAGATAGGCTTCAAGCTGTGACAGTGAGCCTATTTCCATAAATTTATTATAAATCAGCCTTATAATTTCAGCTTCACTTTCAACAATTTCAAGTCGGTGAGCTTTTTTGGTCCTGCCATTTATGCCAACACTTTCAATCTCAACCGACCTATAGCCTGTAGGTGTAATTCCTCCAAGCCATCTCCCCGTTTTGGCAAGCTCCATAAGGTTATCCCTTATTCTCTCGGCAATGGTTTCCCTTTCAAGCTGAGAAAAAATTGAAGAAATATACATCATTGCCTTACCCATTGGAACAGTTGTGTCAAACTGCTCATTAACAGATATAAATTGCACACCTTTTTCGTTAAGCAAGTCTATAAGCTTAACAAAGTCACTCATATTTCTGCTTATACGGTCAAGTCGATAGCATACAATTTTTTCAATATTCCCCTTATCAATTTCAAGCATCATAGCCTTAAACTGTGGCCTGTCAGTGTTTTTCCCCGAAAAACCTTCGTCCTCGTATATAGCATATTCATCATTTCCAAAATGGAGCTTTATGTACTGCTTACACAGCTCAATCTGATTGGCAATACTTTCTCCCTTGCCTGTATACTTCGACTTTCGTGAATATATGGCTATCACAGTGTAATCACCTCCCTTCAAAAAAGTTGGAGAAGGACCTTCGCCCTTCTCCTTAGTTAAATTGCCTTATCAAGATGTTCAATACCTTCACTTCTTATGTCTGCAATAATGGAATCAATCAGCCTCAGCTTATCTTCCCGACTACATTCAAGTTTGTTTATACTGTTAATAATATAGTCAGCCTGAATTTTAGCAATATTATCTCTCAAATCAGCCATTGTATCGCCTCCCACAGATATAATATATGCTTTAGATTTTAGAAAAATCCAATAAAGCCAAGCCTATAACTCCACTTTTATCACCTTTTCCCAAAAATAATAATGGGTCATAAAACCCGCAACAACTTAAAAATACAAAAAAGCAGATACCATTTTTATAGATATCCGCTTTTGGTGTTAGATTAAAAATATCAATTTATATATATAATTGTACAATAAAATTTATTTATACTTCAGCCAAATTTATTAGGTATTTCTATTCTATATTGGTAAGCCAAATATAGTCCTCATAGCCATTCATAGTATATATCCAATTATATGTCTTAGTTTCAGGCTCACTCATTGGATAATATATTGTTTCTGTTTCCGTAACGTATATATACAGATTATCATTTTCATCATCATACTCTACATAGTCAATACTTATACCTTCAAATTCCTCACTTATCCCCTTTTCATTTAAGCTTTCAATAAGTTTTTTCTGAGATTCTTCCAACAAGCTGCCACTTCCTATATAAGGTGAAACTAAAGAATAATCATTATAATTTATAGCAGCTACCATTGATGAACAATATTCATTCATAAAACTTTCTATAACTTGATACATATCTTCATCACTTAACTCATCATTTGCCTCATCATAATAGGAGCTATCATAAACAGGTTCATCACCTGCATAATATTCATCATTGCTCTCATAATATGCAGTTTTATAAGGAGTATCACTTGTAGTAAAAACAACATTTGATTCATCATATTTTGAAACAACTTCAACCACAAATGTGTTTGAAATATCATCCACTGTAAATGCATTAAAAATTGCTGCGGGATACTGACTTTCTATAGTTTGTAATGACATATCCTTTCCATAAACATCAGGTATAGGAAAATCAGAGCCAATTGTAACTTTAGACTTTTCTGCTCCCAATTCAAACAGTTTTAATTCAAATGTATCATCAAACCTAAGAGATTCAGATGTATTATTGGTCATAACAAGTTCAACTACAACTGTATCATTTCCATTGTATGTGCAGCCCATTAACTCTGTCGCATCAAATGTAACGGTCCCTTCTAAATTTTCTTCTAAAATGTTATCATTATAAACTACTTCGTCTTTTTTTGAAACAGTTGCAAAACACAACAAAACGGCAATTAATACTGAAAGCACGATCCATATGTAATCATATTTTTTAATAGGCTTTATACCCGTTCCATCATTTTCTTTTACTAAAAAAGGAGCAATAATCAGTAATGCACAGCCTATAATGGCAATATAAAAAATAGGTGTGTATTCCAATACTGTATTTGTATTGATACTAATTATACATGGACATATTATTATTGCACATATACCTATAATTGCCCAAAGTATACAAAGCTTAAACCTAAAAAAGCCACTATGTATACCCGAAAGCGTCACTCTTGTTATGGACTTGTCAAATTTTACATTTAAAAGCATAAACAAGGGAATTAAAAGAAAAGTTTCTCCTTTTTTTAAATCAATAAGGCTAAAATAATTTTCTTCTCCATACATATACATTGGTACAATACAACAAAAAGCAAAAATTATAGAACCTATTAACCCCATAACTCTTGGCATAGTAAAGAAACCTCTGTACTCGGTAACTGCATCATTATTTACGATGTTCTCTGTTTGTTCCATATAACTGTCACAATCATTTTTATCAACTGTACTTTCTTCCATATTGCTATTTTTAATATAGCTGTTTATCTTTTCATTACATTCATTACAAACGTCAGAATTGCCTGAATCTTTTCCACAGTATTTGCAAAACATACAAACCACCCCTTTTTTATGAATTATTATTGCTTATCAACTTGTATCTTACCCCTTAAAAATACAAATATCGGTATTTATTACCACAATTAGTACAAAACATAATCAAACACCTCTCCTAAATCAAATACGAAAAATCACTCTGATAATTGCTACAGGTATAAGGATTATACCAAACATAAAACCTACTACTAATCTTGTACCAACAAGGTCAACAGATCTTCCAATCCTTATTTTATTTGCATAAACAGTTTTCCCCGCAGCCCAATACGCTATAACACAATACAATGAAATAATTAAAAAACCCATTTTTTATCCTCCTATGTTATATATTTTTATAATTCATATCAACAAATGCCGATACAATAACGTTATTTTAATATAGTTTTTAAAATCTTCCAACAATTATAGTTTATATAAAACATAATGATTTAAAAGAAGTCGATAAAATATAAAAATATCGTATCTGTAAATCATTCTTTCAACAAATGATCTTGAACTCTATTTCTAAAGCAATCCTTACTATTTTTGTATATTATTTCGTAAGCTTATCACCAATCCAGCCAATTGCATCACCAATAGTTTCAAGACCAGATATATATCTTGATATTAAATAATCTGAACCGCTTTCAACAACACTGCCATCTCCGTTGTTATTATTTTCATTAACCGTGTCATTGTTATTTACACTATTGAAAGTGTTATTTTTTTGTTTATAAATTAAGGCTGATTCAGGTATTGGTTTATTTGCTAAATAATCCTCCTGGTATCTCCAGTTTACTGAATCAGGCCCTTTCCCCTCTGCTTCAAGCTGTGACTTAGTTACCATTTTTTCGCCTGTAGAATTTGTTGTAGGCTGAGTCTCTACAGGATTTTTATAAATCAAAGCAGATTCGGGAATTGGTCTATTTGCAAGATAATCCTCCTGGTATCTCCAGTTTACTGAATCAGGACCCTTGCCTGCTGCTTCAAGCTGTGATTTTGTTACCATTTGAGGTACTTTTTTACTATTTATAGTTAAAGTATTTGTTTCGTTATTTAAACCATATGTTAAACCCAGAATTTCACAAATTGGGATTATAGGTATTAAGTATGTACCATTTTCGTTTTTTACAGGAGCAGGAAGTTCCTTTGTATGATGTTCATATGTATATAATTCTTTATCTTTCGCAGTGTAATACGAAACTGTTGTACCTCCAAACACTGGAATATTAATACAATAGTTATCATCATTTAATATAACTAAATTCCCTGTGTTTTTAATATCATCAGCATAGGCAGGATAGCCAACAGACTTAGAAAAAACATCATAAGGGGCAAAAAGTACATCATTTTCCCAAACCACTTGATCTGTAAAGTCTGCACCATTTATTACAACACTTGTGCCTTGTGCTGCAAAACAGTTAGCTGAAAAAAACATTACACCACTTAAAATTAATGTAGACATCCTTTTAATCATAAAATTCCTCCTTAAGTTAAAATCTTTTTTATAATTTTACAATAATTTACACAGTTTGTCAACAACTATAGTTAATATTATTTAAAATTAATTATAGTTATTTGTAAAAACTAACTATATTTATTATCATTAACTTTAGAATGGGAGTGATATAATTGTCTAAAGTAGCTGAAAATTTAGGTCACCGTATAAGAGCCTTTCGTAAGGAAAATGGAATAAGTCAGGAGGAGCTTGCCTTTAAAGCCTCCATAAGCACCACATATTTAGGTCAGATTGAAAGAGCCGAAAAATCCCCCACCGTAGAAACTCTGGATAAATTGGCTAATGCCCTTGATATATCTATATATGACCTTTTTCTTTTTGACGAAAAGATCAAAGCAAGCAGCAATAATGCCACACTTAACAAAATAAATGCACAGCTTTCTTCTTTATCTGAAGAAGAGCAAACTGAGCTTTTAAAACTTATTAAAAATATAAAGGCTTTTAAAAATGTTTAAACAAATACAGGCGTCTTTTGTCATTATAACATTATAATAACAAAAGACGCCTTTTTTGTACTATGCTGTCAGCATAATAAACAAAACTTAATTAATTGTATATACTTAATACTAACTATGTATCAATCCCAGCCTCTTGACTTATTATAAGCATCCTCTCCTAATATCCCCTTATATAAATCAGTCAATGGACTAAATAATTAATCAAATATGACTTCGTTATTCTTATCCCCAAAAAGCTGATTTGGTGTTGATGAACTGTTGCTTGATTTATTTGTCTTTGGCTTATAAATCAAAGCTGATTCGGGAATGGGCTTATTTGCAAGGTAATCCTCCTGGTATCTCCAGTTTACTGAATCAGGTCCCTTACCTGCTGCCTCAAGCTGTGATTTTGTTACCATTTTTTCACCTGATGCATTTGCAGTTGACTGCTGAGTTTTCTGCTTATAAATTAAAGCTGACTCAGGTATTGGCTTATCTGCAAGGTAATCCTCCTGGTATCTCCAGTTTACTGAGTCAGGTCCCTTGCCTGCGGCTTCAAGCTGTGACTTTGTTACCATTTTTTCATAATTCAGAGCTGATTCAGGCACATCCTTACCGTCTAAATAATCCTGCTGATACCTGTAATCCACGGAATATGGCACTTTGCCGCTTGCTTCAAGCTCCGCTTTTGTTACTGCATAAGCAGGGATCTGCATTACCATTGCTGCTGACAATGTTAAAACCAGTACCTTTGTAAAATAATTCTTCTTCATAAAAATTCCTCCTTTGAATATAAAAAAAGCATCTTTTGTCATTATATTAACAAAAGATGCTCTCCTTGTACTATGCTGTCAGCATAATAATGATATTTTTTAATTCATACGTTAATTATAAAACATATTAGAAAGCAAAAAATTATCTAAAGCCCAAATCGCAACACCTATAGCAATTCCTAAAACAATTCCTATTATACACCTTGTTCTTTTTTTACAATTTCTTATAAACGGTACTCTCTCCTGATAATAACAATAATTTGTCATAGCCAAAAATGGTATTAGAAACAGCATCATATATATAAGGGCAAAACTATCACTATAGTCAAAATCTTCGGATATAAAACTATAAACAAGAAGAAGTATATCTAACGTATAAAACATATATACAAAAGCAGACACAATCTTCTTCCAAGTCTTATTACTCCTAAAGCCCGGAAACTTAAGAAAATCCTTTTTAGAAGTCTGATAACATAATATCATATTTTTTAATTCTTCTATAGATTCATATCTTGCACCGGGATTCATCTGCATACAGCAGTTTAATATGTAATCCATCTTGCCCTTATATCTGCACTCGTCAGGCAATGAGCCCGTAAGCATAAAATTCATAAGGACACCACAGGAATACACATCGGAAGTAACATCAGTCTGACTAAAACCAAACTGCTCGGGAGATACATAGCCCGCAGTTCCCATTATTGTTGTATCTCTGTCCTTATATTCCTTTTTTATTCTTGAAATTCCCAAATCTATAATTTTTACAACACCATCTACAGAAATCATAACATTTGACGGAGTAATATCTCTGTGAATAACATTATTTTTATGCAGACAGCTTATGCCGTCGCACACCTGACACATTATGTCCTGAACAGCTTTTAACTCCAGCGGTCCATTTTTTTCAACAGTATCTGATATATTAATGCCATTTATGTATTCCTCTATTACAAAATATTTTTCCTCACAGCGTAAAACATTGTGAACATAAGCTATGTTTATATTAGCATTACCTTTAATCTTATTATATGCATATAAACTATGTTCATCTATTTCTTTCTTGACCCATATACTTTTATCTCTTATGTCCTTTACAATATAAACCTTGCCCTTTTTATCCAGTGCTTCAATTTCAACATATTGACTAAGCTCATATTCATCTGCTAAATTACTCACACATTCACCTTCTCAAAAAATTATTGCAAATTTATGAAAAGTATTATATCATAAATTTAAGAGGTGGTAAATATGAATATTCAAAAATCGACAGATGAACTGTTAAAAATTCTTAACGCAGAAGAAGAAATTGAAAGCTATATTAAAGAAAATAAGGAAGATTTAATTAATTTGAGCCTTTCCGATTATCTTGATGATATGCTTAAAAAATATAATATTTCCAAAAATGAGGCTATTAATAATTCTGCTCTTAATCAGATTTACGGCTATCAGATTTTCGACGGCAAAAAGAAAAGTCCCTCCCGTGATAAGCTTATTCAGCTTATATTCGGACTGGGACTTGATGTTACTGATGCCCAAAGACTCCTTAAAATTGCAGGAGTTAATGAACTTTATCCCCGTATTAAAAGGGACAGCATAATTATTTTTGCCATAAATAAAAAAGTAAGTGTTTCAGAGTGTGATGAACTGCTGTTTGAGCTTGGTGAAGAAACTATTTTAAAGGATTAAATAAGTGTCATCAAGGTAATGATATAATAAAAAAATTGATAAACTTTATGTTAATTTATACTAAATACTCGAATTTTATGAGATAATCAGCTATTTTATACGAATATTATTAGAATTTTTAATTGACTTTTTCTTATAAAATTCGTATAATTTAATAAGGAGGCTGATAATATGCTTGAAAACGAATTAATAAGTTTAGTAAATTCAATACAGCAGCAAAAATGCGAAAGTAATTATATTGAAATAAAATCAGCCAACAAAGGCTGTCCCAAGGTTTATGATACCTTTTCTTCATTTTCTAATCAGAGTGGTGGCGGTAAAATAATATTTGGCATTGATGAGAATGACAACTACAGTATTTGTGGTGTTTATGATGCAGCTGACCTCCAGAAGAAAATAATGGAGCAGAGTTTACAAATGGAACCAACCATCAGACCATTATGTACAACTGCTATTATAAACGAAAAGACTGTAGTATGTGCCGAGATACAGGAAATTGATAACTTCTTAAAGCCTTGCTTTTATAAAGGTGCGGGCAGATTAAAGGGTTCTTATATTCGTGTAGCAGATGGTGACAGGCTAATGAGTGAATATGAGGTTTACAGCTATGAAGCTTTTAAACAAAAAATACATGATGAATTGAGAGAAGCGCCAAGAGCAGAGCTTCAGGATATTTACACCCCTGCTTTTGATGAATATATAGTTTATTTAAAAAATTCTAAGCCAAATTTAGCAAACCTCAGCAAGGAAAAAATATCTAAGCTTCATGGCTTTACAGACAATAATAAACCTACCTTAGCAGGAGTAATGCTATTTGCTGACTATCCTCAAGCCTATTTTCCTCAGCTTTGTATTACTGCCGTTTCTGTACCGGGCAATGAAATAAGTATGACGGGAAATGTTGGTGAAAGATTTATAGACAACAAACGAATTGACGGTACATTAACTCAAATGCTTAATGAAGCTATGACCTTTGTGCGCCGAAATATGAAGGAAACAACCATAATTGACAAAAATACTGGTAAACGAACTGACAAGACAGAATATCCTATAATTGCAATCAGAGAAATTATTCTTAATGCAATTATTCATAGGGACTACAGTATTCATACAGATTCTACCCCTATAACAATCACTATGTACAACAATAGAATTGAGATTGAAAACCCCGGAGGACTATATGGCAGAATGACACTTGACCAGCTTGGTAAAGTATCTGCTGATACAAGAAATCCATTTATAGCAAATGCCCTTGAAGTAATGAAAGAAACAGAAAACAGATATAGTGGTATCCCAACTATTATTAACGCAATGAATGAAGCAGGACTTCCTGCACCTCTCTTTGAAAATGATAGAGGTGTGTTTAGGGTGACCTTGTATAATAACACTATTTTAAAATCAAATATTTCTGATGAAGAAACTGAAATCCTTGAATTCTGCAAAACTCCAAGGAGCAGAAAGGAGCTTGCAGAGCTTTTTAATGGCAGAATAACCATAGCATATCTTATGAGTAAGTATATACATCCTATGATAGACAGTGGTTTGATTGGTCTTACCATTCCTGAAGCACCTAAGAGTAAAAAGCAAAAATTTTATACTTTATGATATAAAAATATGGTCAATACTAAATTTGCTGTAAACCTCTAAACTGATGTGTAATAGAAATAATCAGTTTGGAGGTTTTTATTATGGCAAAAACAAATGAAAGTCCTGAAAGCATTAATTGCTGATTTAAAGAGGGTTTATGCTACCGCAGTAGGAGATATTGCTTTAATAGATTAGACAGCTTTGCAGAAAAATGTGACAGCAAATATCCAAATATATCAAAGAGCTGGCACGAAAATTGGGTTACATTATTAACTTATTTTAAGTACCCTTATGAAGTCAGAAAGATTATATATACCACCAATACCCTAGAAGGCTTTAACCGTCAGCTCCTCAAGGTAACCAGATGTCCAATATTTGGGGTTCAGTTCATCCTTCAGACGTTGTACAGGTGACTGTTCTCTTTCCCCATATTTCCGCACAATATGCTCTGCGCGTTTATCCATTTCATAACCTCCGTTATTTTTATACAACCTGTTCTTGTGTTTTAAGAGCGTTTTCTCTCCCGCTTGCACTTAAATGTCTGATAAGTCTAAATGTCAACACACCTGTAACAATGATTGCCACAATATCACAGACAGGAGCAGAATACAAAATACCCATTATGCCAAAGCTTACAGGCAGTACAATAATAAGTATAACGTGAACAACTTCCCTGACCAATGACATTGTAGCGGAAAAGAGAGGCTTACCGACTGCCTGCATAAATGCGCCGCAGCCCTTTTGAACACAGGTAAATACGATACCACTTAAATAGATACGCATAGTCAAAGTGGCAAACTCCATATATAAATCATCGCCGCTTCCAAATATACTGACGATCTGTGTTGGGAAAATTTCAAAAACCGCCAAAGCAACTGCACCTATACAAAACTCTGAAATAAGCATTTTCTTAAACAGGGTCTTTACACGTTCTATGTTTTTTGCACCGTAATTGTAGCTTGCAATTGGCTGTATTCCTATTGTAAGACCTATACATATACCGGAAATAACAGAAAATATTTTCATAACTATACCG
Source organism: Clostridia bacterium (assembly GCA_030536675.1). Classification (GTDB taxonomy): domain Bacteria; phylum Bacillota; class Clostridia; order Lachnospirales; family CAG-274; genus Gallispira. The sequence continues at coordinate 10,456 of JAUNPM010000027.1, forward strand.
ATTACCGTAAGAGGTATGTCTGCTCCGTATTTTGATAACGCCCCGTACTTAACAAGAGCATTATTCAGTACGGCAGTTACAACAACGATCGTTACTTGTGTAAAAAAACTGCTAACACCCAATGTTACAACACCCTTAAGAGTTTCCCTGTGAGGAATAAAGCTGCATTTTTTCAGATGAAAGCTCTTTGTATGGAATAAGTAAATAACAGACAAAATTCCCGAAACAACCTGCCCAAACACAGTGGCAACTGCCGCTCCCATCATACCCCAATCCAGCAAAAAAATTGCAACAGGGTCAAGAATAATATTCAAAACACAGCCGATGCAGTTTATCCCCATTGCCAAACGAGGACTTCCGTCTGCACGTATAATAATATTCAACATATTTGAAAGCATATAAAAAGGTATGCCTATTATTAAATAACTGAAATATTCCGTTGCATAAGCCACATTATTTTCAGTTGCTCCGAACAGTCTTAAAAACTGCTGCTGAAAAATACAATAAACAGCAACTAAAACAAGAGAACATATTAGAGTCATCAAAGAAGCGTTGCCGACTGCTGTACATGATTTTTCATATTCCTTTCTTCCCTGACAAATGCTAAAATATGCCCCGCAGCCGCTGCCAAACAATAAGGCAATTGCAAGGGCAATTACCGTCAATGGATATACAACAGAGGTTGCACTGTTTCCGAGATAACCTATACCGTGACCTATATAAATTTGATCTACCATATTATACAGTGCCGCTATGAGCATAGATATGATACTTGGAATGGCAAACTTCAGCATAAGTTTTCCTATAGGCTCTTTCCCCAAAAAACTATTTGCATTTTCATTCATGCTATATATACCGCCTTTCATTGTGAATTATTTTTCAATCGTCTGTCTTGACTTTTAATATAAACCGGTTTAAAATAGAAAAGAAACGAATGTTTCTTTATTATAGCAATTTCAAATGTTTTTTTCAATAGTTCACGGCTTAACTGCCACATACAAGGGGGTTTTGTTGCTTTATGAGGAGAAAATCCACAACATCCAAAATGATGAA
>JAUNPM010000323.1 GCA_030536675.1 Clostridia bacterium
ATGAGACTAGAGCAATGGGGATCTATTTTATGGGCTTTTGAGCAAAATGAATTATGGGGAAATGGGAGCTCATATTTGTGGAATGTTGCCACACAGAATAATTATGAAATATTAGGTGCTGAAAGTATTTGGTTTTCTTTATTGATAGATTATGGAATAATGGGTGGCTTAATGTTTATTTTTCTTGTATTAGTATGTTGTTTTTTGATTTATAAATGTCAGAAAACTGCTGTGCTTTTTCCTGTTATATATTTTGTTTTTTTATCTCTATCTGCTCCGATTGATGAAAATATAAATATTCTGATGACTTTTGTTGTTATCTTTTTAAGAATGGACTATTGGAGTCGAGATTCTGAATTAAAGTGGTGTAATATAGTTATATCATCTACTCATAGGTGAACAAATGGAAGTATTGAAATGAAATTTTTTGTTTTTGGTGGAGGATTAGGTAACCAACTTTTCCAGTATAGTTATTATAGATATTTGAAGAAGAAATATCCTTCAGAAAGAATTTTGGGAATATATCCTGATAGTTTAAAGGCACATAATGGGATAGAGATTGATAAATGGTTTGATATAGAATTACCTCCAACTTCTTATTTATATAATAAATTGGGCATTCTTCTATATCGTGTGAATCGCTTTTTATATAATCATGGCTATAGATTGTTATTTTGTAATAGGGTTTATCCTCAATCTATGAAACATTTTTTTCAATGGGGAGATTGGCAAGATTATTCTATTATAAAACAAATAAATATTTTTGAATTTCGCTCGGAACTTCCTATAGGAAAGGAAAACATGGAATTTCTTAAAAAAATGGAGACCTGTAATTCAATCTCAGTGCATATTCGTCGTGGCGATTATTTGAAAACAGATTTAATACATATTTATGGTGGTATATGTACATCGAAATATTATCGGGAAGCAATTAAATTCATGGAACAAGAGGTGGAAGAACCGTTTTTTTTCTTTTTCTCTGATGATTGTTTATATGTGGAAACAGAATTTGCTGATATAAGAAATAAAATAATCATATCACATAATAGAGATGATCGCAGCTTCTTTGATATGTACCTGATGGCTCATGCTAAAAATATGATTTTGGCAAATAGTACCTTTTCATGTTGGGCAGCTTATTTAAATAGGACAGCAAAAATAATTATAACTCCAGACCGATGGGTGAATACTGATTTTTCAAAATTAGAAGCTTTGCCAAATGAATGGATAAAAATTCGTGTATAATTTATAGGCAATGTTCAAATGCTCTAAGTAACATATTAATAGGTTTTTATATTAAATATTCATTGTACAATTCAATATATGATAAAATTATCATCTATAACAGCGCATATATTAGATATTTGGCATCGCCGAAACAGCAGATCGTACATTGCTCATCTGCGTTCACTGGGTATAAGAATTGGTGATGGTTGCATTTTTAGAGATCCGCTGACTACGAGAATCGATGTTTCAAGGCCAGCCTTGGTTTCCATTGGTAGTAATGTTGATATGAATACATATTTCCAGATATTGACGCATGATTGGGCTAGCTTTGTTTTTAGGAATAAATATCATGATTTTGTGAATTCTTCAGGAAGAGTGGAAAT
>JAUNPM010000028.1 GCA_030536675.1 Clostridia bacterium
GTTTCAGACAGAATTTAATGTGGACGCAGATATAAAAGAAATAATGGATACTTATACGGAAGAGTATGAAAAATTTCATAAGGATGAAAGGGATTTTGTTTCAAGAGAATACAGAGGAATACTTGCAAATGCTGAAAGTATAGATTCTTATATTGATAAATTTGCAGTGGGCTGGAGCGTGCAAAGGCTTGCAAAGACTGATCTTGCCATATTGAGAATAGGTGTTTATGAAATAATATTTGACAATGAGATACCTGATGCTGTTGCCGTAAATGAGGCTGTGGAGCTTGCAAAGGAATTCAGCGGTGACAAGGCTCCGGCTTTTGTAAATGCAATTCTATCAAAAGTAGTAAAAAGCAAGGATACGGAGTAAAATATAAAAAAGCCTGTTATAAATTAAAAGTAATTATGCTGAAATACAGCGAAAGACTTTTATGCAAAGGATGTATCGTATATGAAGGTTTATACCATAACTCAAATAAACAGTTATATAAAAAAAATACTGGAAAATGATATTTTGCTTAGAGATATTTATGTTGAGGGTGAAATTTCAAACTTTAAGGCTCACGGAAGCGGGCACTTGTATTTTACTCTTAAAGACGGTGGCGGTGCCGTAAACAGTGTTATGTTCAGAGGAAATGCGGAAAAACTTAAATTTATGCCTGAAAGCGGTATGAAGGTTTTGGCAAGAGGGTATATTTCTCTTTATGAAAAAACAGGACAGTATCAGTTTTACGCAACTGCAATGGAGCCTGCGGGAATAGGCGCTCTTTATATGAAGTATGAGCAGCTGAAAAGAAGGCTTGAAAAATCGGGAGTTTTTGACGCAAAATATAAAAAGAACATTCCTACATTGCCTAAAACGGTAGCCGTTATAACGTCACCTACAGGTGCTGCCGTAAGGGATATTATAAATGTGGCAGGCAGAAGAAATGCTAATGTGGAGCTTGTTATTGTACCTGTGCTCGTGCAGGGGGAAAATGCCGCTCCAGATATTGTAAGAGCTATTGAAAGAGTAAACAGGTGGGGCAAGGCAGACGTCATTATTTTGGGAAGAGGCGGAGGTTCAATTGAAGATTTGTGGGCTTTTAATGAGGAAAGCGTTGCAAGAGCAATATTTGAATCTGATATACCGATTATTTCTGCCGTTGGACACGAAACGGATTTTACAATAGCCGATTTTATAGCGGATATGAGAGCCCCCACACCTTCGGCAGCTGCGGAAATAGCTGTTCCCGCAGGAAATGAAATAGGGAACAAGGTGGAAAATTTATATTACAAGCTTTCAAAATGTATGCTCAATGTCTTAAATGAAAGAATATCAAAATATAAATATGCCGTAAACAGCTATAGTTTTAAAAATTTTGAAAATACGGTCTATGACAATGAAGTGTATATGGCGGAAGTGCTGAACAGAATATATTCAAGCATTTCAAGGGATCTGTCTCACAGCAGGCTTATTCTTAAAAATTGTCTTGACAATATTGAAAACAAATCACCCGTAAACATATTGAAAAAGGGATATGCTCTTGCATATAAGAAAAACGGTGATTTAATAAAAAATAATGAAGATGTTAAAACAGATGATGAAATATATCTTAAGCTTAATAAAGGATATATTGAAGCAAGGGTCATAAAGGCGGGTGAATGATTTGGCTAGGAAAAAAAGTTTTGAGGAGGCTCTTTCAAGGCTTGAGGAAATAGCAGAGGAAATGGAAAAGGGCGAAACGGGACTTGAAAATTCGGTAAAATTATATAAAGAGGGCGTGGAGCTTTCTGTATATTGCTCTGATATTTTAAATAAGGCGGAACAGCAGGTTTCGGAGTTAAAGGAAAGCGCCGACGGTGTATTCAGTAAAAGAAATTTTAATATGGGGGAAGAGTGATGGAATATAAAAACAAACTTAATGAAAGAATAGACTTAATTAACAGCTCCCTTGGTGAATATTTGAAGCCTAAGTATCCCGAAAGGATATATGAGGCTATGAATTACAGTGTTTTTGCGGGAGGCAAAAGGCTTCGTCCCGTGCTTCTTCTTTCTGCCTGTGAGGCTGTGGGCGGGGATATTAAAAGGGCAATGGCTTTTGCCTGCGGACTTGAAATGATCCATACTTATTCTTTGATACATGATGATCTGCCTGCAATGGACAATGATGATTTCAGAAGGGGTAAGCCTACCTGTCACAAGGCTTTTGATGAGGCAACAGCAGTACTTGCAGGTGACGGACTGCTTACAATGGCTTTTGAAGTAATGCTTGATGCAGTGTGCAAAGGCGGAAAACAAGAGTCTGAGGCAGCAAGGCTGATTGCAAATTACAGCGGAAGTCAGGGTATGCTTGTTGGGCAGGTTGTGGACGTTGAATCCGAAGGTAAAAAAATAGACGATAAAACACTTATGTTTATACACGACAACAAAACGGGCGGACTTATAAAAGCCGCTCTTATGGCAGGTGCTTTAATAGGCGGTGCCGATACGGAAATAGTGAAAAAGTTTGAAAAGATAGGTTATAATATAGGTATGGCATTCCAGATAAAGGACGATATTTTAGACGTGACAAGTACTACGGACATACTGGGAAAGCCTGTATTAAGCGATGTTAAAAATGATAAACAGACTTATGTTACGTTGTACGGAATAGAAAATGCTCAAAAGGACTATGAGACCCTTTCCTGCGGAGCTGTTAAAATGATAGGAGAATTGGGAGAGTGTGCAGACTTCCTCAAATGGTATGCCGAGGAGCTTATTAACAGGGAAAAATAATAAAGCGGCATTATGTTTTTTGTCCGACAGGTTAATTAATAATATGATTTTTGTTGAAAAGGTATAAATAGGCTTCTGCGTGTCGATAAAGTCGACACGCTTGCAAGAAATGCTTACATTTCTTGCAGTTAGCTAAGGAAGGAACTACCAAGTTTTCCGCAAACAAGCTGTAAAAACAGCTTGTTTACAGAAAAGTTCCTGTCCTTTGGTTGCATAAGCGAGCAGTATTGCAAAGCAATACGACCAGCTTCGGCGAAAATGCGATTTCTACAAGCAACTTTGCTACGCAAAGCAAGTCCCATATACTTCGGGATTGCAAACCTGCGGATTAAAGTCTGCGACGCGTATGTTACAATTATTCAAATTTTTTATAAAAATAGGTTTATTGACAGTCTGAAATAGGCTTATATTTATATTTAACTGTTATATTTAAAGGATAGGTTGATATGAGTTATATAAATGAGTTTTTGAACAACAAATTAATATTTGCCTCGGTCATTTCGTGGGCAGCGGCACAAATTATAAAAATGATAATAGACCTTTGGGTTTCCGGCAAAATCGACTGGGAGCTTATGTTTTCATCGGGAGGTATGCCAAGCTCACACAGCTCCTTTGTATGTGCTTTGGCTGCATCTGCGGGGCTGACGGAGGGCTTTGATTCAGTGGCTTTTGCAATATCTTTTGTGCTTGCCATTGTTGTTATGTATGACGCAGCAGGAGTTAGGAGAGCGGCAGGCTCTCACGCCGTTATTATAAACAAACTTTTAGAAAATCTTAATATAAAAATTGACGAAAATCTTAAAGAACTTTTAGGGCATACTCCCATACAGGTAGGCGCAGGAGCCATACTGGGCATAGTTATAGCCGTAATATGCAATATGCTTTAAGAAAAAGAGGGATTAGTGTGTACTTGGAAAAAATAAATTCTCCTGAAGATATTAAAAAACTTACAATTGATAAGCTGGATATTCTTGCAGAGGAAATAAGGAGGTTTCTTGTGGAATCTGTTTCTCACACAGGGGGACATCTGGCTTCAAATCTGGGTATAGTTGACCTTACAATTGCTATGCATTACTGTTTTTCCTGTCCAAGGGACAAGTTTGTGTGGGACGTGGGACATCAGTCATATACCCATAAAATACTTACGGGACGTAAGGACGAATTTCAAACTTTAAGGAAGCTTGACGGCTTAAGCGGTTTTCCAAAAACAAATGAGAGCAGATATGATTCTTTTAATACGGGACACAGCTCAACTTCCATAGCGGCAGGCATAGGACTTGCAAAAGCAAGAGATCTTATGGGTCATACTTACAATGTGGTTTCCGTAATAGGTGACGGAGCAATGACGGGGGGACTTGCATATGAAGCCCTTAACAATGTTGGCAGAGATCACACAAAACTTATTATAATTTTAAATGACAATCAAATGTCGATTTCCGAAAATGTGGGAGCTATGAGCAAATATTTAAGTGAGCTTATTCTTACGCAGAAATATATGAATGCAAAAAGCGGTATACAGAAAAGTCTTAAAAATATGCCTGTTGGCGGAGAACAGATATATAATCTGCTTTACAGAAGTAAGGGGACTCTTAAAAATGCAATTATGCCCGAAAACAGTATGTTTGAGCATTTGGGAATAAAATATGTGGGACCTATTGACGGACACAATATTAAAAAAATGGTCAATGTATTGAATAAGGCTAAGAAGCTCAATATCCCTGTTTTAATACACGTAATGACAAAAAAGGGAAAGGGATATGAGCCTGCGGAAAAGCTCCCAAGTGTTTATCACGGAGTCGGAAGCTTTGACGCCAAAATAGGAGTTGTTGCGGATTACGGTAAAAAAGAAACTTATTCCGATGTTTTCAGCAGAAAAATGCTTGAATTGGCGGCGGGAAATAAAAAAATATGCGCAATAACTGCTGCAATGCCGTCGGGCACGGGACTTGCAAAATTTGCAAATATGTATCCAAAGAGGTTTTTTGACGTGGGTATAGCTGAAGAATATGCCGTAACATTCGGAGCGGGACTTGCAAAAGGAGGATTTATACCTGTTTTTGCAGTGTATTCCACGTTTTTGCAGAGAAGCTATGACCAGATACTACACGATGTCTGTATACAGAATCTGCACGTTGTTTTTGCAATAGACAGAGCAGGTATTGTAGGCAATGACGGGGAAACTCATCAGGGAATATATGACATATCCTATTTATCTCATATTCCGAATTTGACCGTTATGGCGCCTAAAAATAAAATTGAGTTTGAAAGAATGCTTGAGTATGCAATTGAGCTTAAAGGACCTGTTGCCTTAAGATACCCAAGAGGCGAAGCCTCCGAAATAATGGTTGCAAAGTGCAAAGAAATAGAATACGGGAAAGCCGAATATATTTATACGGGAGAAAAAATTGCTCTTATAAGTTACGGAGCTATGATGGACGAGGCTGCCGATGTTTATTCGGAGCTTATTGAAAGAGGATACAATCCTACTCTTATAAATGCAAGATTTGTTTCGCCTATGGACAGTGATATGGTAAAGGATATGGCTGATAATTACAAATATATTTTTACTCTTGAGGATAATATTCATTCGGGAGGTTTCGGAGCCTGCTTTTCTCAAAAAATATGTGAATACGGCATAAATAACAATGTTATACACAATTTTGCTTTCCCTGATATGTATATTGAACACGGAAGCAGAGAATTGCTTTTTGACAGATATGGTATGTCAGCCGAAAAAATAACAAAAAAAATAGTTGAAATAATCGGAGAAAATAAAAATGGCTGATATAAGACTTGATATTTATGTTAAGGAAAGTATGAATATTTCAAGGCAAAAGGCACAGGAGCTTGTAAAAGAGGGCTTTGTAAGAGTAAACAATAAGATATGCAAAAAAGCGGCTTTTATTGTGACCGAAAATGACAATGTGGAAGTGGAAAGCACTGAAAAAGTCCTTAAATATGCAGGAAGAGGCGGCTATAAGCTGGAAAAGAGCATTGATGTGTTTGGCTTAAGTATTAAGGGTATATGTATTGATATAGGTGCGTCTACGGGAGGGTTTACCGACTGTATGATACAAAAAGGCGCCAAGCGTGTCTATGCTGTAGATGTGGGAAGCAATCAGCTTGCCGATAAGCTTAAAAATAACAATAAAGTTATATCAATGGAAAATACGGACATAAGAAATGCTGAAATTGAAAAAGCGGATTTTATAAGCTGTGATGTTTCATTTATATCACTTAAAAAGATCATATTTAAAATAAGTGAGCTTTTAAAGGAGGACGGAATATGCGTTTTGCTTATAAAGCCACAATTTGAGGCGGGCAGAGAAAATATAGGTAAAAACGGCATAGTTAAAAATCCTAAGGTCCATAAGAAAGTAATAAAAGATATAGCGGATTATGCAAGTGAAAACGGTATTTATATTGAAAAAATAACTTTTTCTCCCATAAGAGGCGGTGACGGAAATATTGAATACCTTGCCTGCGGCGTTAAAAGCCGTAAAAATATTATAAGCAGGGAGAGCATTGAAAGTGTTGTAAACAGTGCTTTTAATGAGATTTAGACAGGTGAATATATGAATAAAATAGGAATAATTACAAACATTGACAAGGATCCCGAGCTCTTAAATACCAAGGATATTGTAATGTGGGCACAGGAAAAGGGCTGTGAGGTTTTATTAAACTCGTCTTTGTGTAAAAAAACAGGTGCGGGAGTGCCTATGCAGAGCACTGATGAATTATATGAAAAGGCCGATTTTGTTGTTGTCCTGGGAGGCGACGGAACAATATTGAGAGTGGCAAGAAGAAGTGCAAAGTACTCAACTCCCATATTGGGCATAAATTTCGGAACATTGGGCTATCTTGCAGATGTTGAAAAAAATGATGCTAAAACAGCAATTGAAAAGGTTCTTGAGGGAAATTACAAAATCGAAAAAAGAATGATGCTTGATGCATATATTGAAAGAGGATGCATAAGTCACGATATACAGCTTGCCTTAAATGAAGTATGCGTAAATAATGCCAATATATCACGAATGATCTCATTAAGTGTTGAAGTTAATGATGAATATATAAATACATTCAGAGCAGACGGAATAATAATTTCCACTCCAACAGGCTCAACGGCATATAATTTATCCGCAGGGGGACCTATATTAAATACAAATACGGAGCTTATGACAATAACTCATATTTGTCCCCACGCCCTTTATGCAAGACCTATTGTGGTTTCAGGTGATGATGTAATAAAAATAAAAATTGCCGGAGATTACAGCAATACTCAGGTAACATTTGACGGGCAAAACGGAGAAAGAGTTAAAAACGGAGATACGGTCATAATAAAAAAATCAAAGTATTACACTGAGATCATAAAGACAACGAATTTATCTTTTTTTGATATATTAAGGCGTAAAATGGTAGCTGTAAATATATAAACGGAGATTTGATATGAAAATAAAAAGGCAGTCCAAAATTTTGGAAATCATAAGTGAAAATGAAATTTGTACTCAAGAAGCATTGGCTGAAAAGCTGAATGAGGAAGGCTATATTGTTACTCAAGCCACGGTTTCAAGAGATATAAAAGAGCTTAAATTGATAAAGCTCACAACAAAATCGGGAAAACAAAAATATGCGGCTGTTACGGAAGAGGAAGGCGCAGGGGAAAGGTTCAGACGTGTTTTTAAAGACGGAGTAACCTCCATTGATTTTGCACGGAACATAATTGTTATTAAAACTCTTACGGGTATGGCAATGGCTGTTGCGGCAGGACTTGATTCAATGGAAAATAATGAAATTATTGGAACTATTGCAGGAGATGACACTATTTTTTGTGTTGTTAAAAATGAGGAAAAAGCAGTTAAACTTATTGAAAAACTAAAGGCGGCATTAATTTAGCTTTTTAGCGTGAGGTAGATATGATTGAAAAACTTTATGTAAGCAATTTTGCATTAATTGATGAGCTTGAAGTGGATTTCGGTCCGGGATTAAATGTTTTAAGCGGTGAAACAGGTGCAGGTAAATCCATTATAATAGGTTCTCTTAATTTTGTGCTTGGAGGAAAGGCTGACAAGGATATTATTAAAAGCGGCTGTGATATGACAGAGGCATCTGTTCTTGTATACATTGAAAACGAAGAGGTAAAAAAAGAGCTTGAAGGCTGCGACGTACATATTGATGATGACAATTATATTCTTATTAAGAGAACTTTTAACAGAAACGGAAAATCAAGCTGCAAAATAAACGGTAAAACGGCTACGGTTTCAATGGTAAAGGAAATTTCTTCTTTTATTGTGGATATACACGGTCAGCACGATCATCAGTCCCTTTTAAATCCCAAAAGTCATATTGTTATGCTTGACAGGCTTTGCGGTGATGAACTGTATAAGGAGCTTGAAAAGCTGAAGTCATTATACGGTGAATACAAAATTATTTCAAAAAAGCTCAAAGAGATTGATATGAATGACAAGGATATTCAGGATAAAGTGGAGCTGTATAAATATCAGGCAGATGAAATAGAAGCAGCGGGGCTTAAAAAAGGCGAGGATGCCGAGCTTTCAGAAAGAAGAAATATACTTATAAACAGCGTAAGACTACAGGAGAATATAAGCGAGTGTCTGGACTCTCTTTACAGAGGTGAAGGCTCTGCCATTGAAAATATCGGAAATGCTATTTATAATCTTGAAAGTATTTCAAATATTGATGAGGAGCAGAAAAAGCTCCTTGAATCACTTAATGACGCATATTCTATTATAGAGGACGTTGTTAAGTCAGTAAGAGCTTATGAGGATAGTATGAACAATGATCCAGAGGAGCTTAACGAAGTGGAGGAAAGGCTCCAGACCATATACGATTTAAAAAATAAATACGGCGGTTCCGTTGAAAAAGTACTGGAGCATTTGGACAAGGTAAATGAAAAGCTGAATATAATTGAAAACAGCGAGGCTCTTGCAAAAGAATACAGCGAAAAGAAAAAGGAAACGGAAGGAAAAATAAGAAAGGTTTGTGCAAAAATTTCCGAAATAAGAAGGAATACAGCTCATATGGCTGAAAATAAAATTGTAAATATACTTAAAGATTTAAGTATGGAAAACGCTGTTTTCAGCATACAAATAAAGGATAAAGAAGGCTTTGACGAAAACGGCATCGATAGTGTGGAATTTCTTATTTCGGCAAACAAAGGAGAAAAACTTAAACCTTTAAGTAAGATTGCATCGGGAGGAGAAATGAGCAGGGTCATGCTTGCGCTTAAAAATATTCTTGCCGATGTTGACAACATAGATACATTTGTTTTTGATGAAATAGATACAGGTATAAGCGGAAGAACAGCCCAGAAGGTTGCCGAAAAAATGATAGGAGTTTCTAAAAATCATCAAATACTTTGTATCACACATCTGCCTCAGATCGCTGCTATGGCTGACAGCAACTATTTAATTGAAAAAAGCAGCAATAACGGTTCAACTAAAACAAATATTGTTGAATTGTCAGAGGAAAAGGTGTATAATGAAATAGCAAGGCTTATAGGAGGCGCACAAATAACAAAGGCGACTCTTGAGGCGGCAAAGGAAATGAAAATAATGGCTGATAAGCTGAAGGAGAATTAATAATGAAAAGAAAAATTGCAATTGTTTTGGTAGGTATTATGTGTATTTCGGCTTCCGGATGCAGTTTTATGAAAAAGAGTACTGTTGATGTAAATACAGTAAGCGCTGAAGATATATTTACGGAAATATCAGATGATTCCGCTGTGGAGGCAAGTGAAGTGGCGGAAACTTTCACAAATGCTATGTCTGCTGTGGATTCAGCTGAAAATATTACTATAAATGTTGACAACAGGATTGTAATGGGAGATAAAGAGGGTAAGGATTATCAGAGCAGTATAAGCAGATCTGAAATAAAGAAGGCTAAAGACGGAGATAATCAGATCGGAAATGTAGATATTAAAAATTCTCTTGAATATACGGAAAGTGATGAAACAACAGGTGAAAGCACCGGTAAGGTACAAAAAGAGGAAAACAATATTTCAGGCTATTATTCAGGAGATGCTTTATATTTCATTACAAATGAAGGGGAGAAGGTCGTTGAAGAAATGACTTATGATGATTTTCTCTCTGTTGTGAATACCTATGGTTTAAGTCTTTTTGAGGATTGCATAAGCAAGGCTGCCGCTGTTGAGGATAAGGACGGAAAAACTTATTATATTTCATATGATCCTTCAAAATTTGAAACAACAATGAACACAAATATGGAAGCATCAGGTCAAACTATGGCTGACGGTGAGGCTATGAAGGTAAATTATGCAAATATTGCGGCTAAGGTTGACGGTGAAGGCAATCTTATGGGATATGCTTTTGCAATAGATGCGGAATATGTAAACGATCAGGGAAGCACGCCTTATAACTACAGTATAACGGCAGATTTTTCTGACTTGGGAAGTACAAAGGTAAAGGCTGTTAAGAATACAGATGATTATATGACTGCCGAAGAATATACTCAAAAGATGCAAAATGAAGCAAACAGCGGCAGTGAAAGCGAAAGTGCAGAGGAAAGCAGTGAAGCTGAAACGGCGGCAGAAGAGGAAAGCGGAAATTAATTTGTAATATTTACAAAAAAAATATTATTATAAGATGAAAAAAGTCTTGACAATGTTGCTAAGCTGTGGTAAAATATTTCTTGTGTTCGGTAATGGACATAAGAAATAAGCGCGATTAGCTCAGTTGGTAGAGCAGCTGACTCTTAATCAGAAGGTCCGGGGTTCGAGCCCCCGATCGCGCACTTTACTTGATTTAAATTTATATATATAAGCGCGATTAGCTCAGTTGGTAGAGCAGCTGACTCTTAATCAGAAGGTCCGGGGTTCGAGCCCCCGATCGCGCACTTTACTTGATTTAAATTTATATATATAAGCGCGATTAGCTCAGTTGGTAGAGCAGCTGACTCTTAATCAGAAGGTCCGGGGTTCGAGCCCCCGATCGCGCATTGAAAAGGCAGACTGACTTTGGTTGGTCTGTTTTTTGATTTGTAGGTTATTTGTTAAATTGTGTGGTTGGTTGGGAATAAGGGCTTTTACGGTGTGGATTATTATATCTGAGCTGATTTTTACGTGTAATGGAAAATCAATGATATGAAAATGCAGTTATCATAATGAATATGAAAAATTTGATTGTGAAAAAAGAGTAATTGTTGATGAACATTTTTGTGAAATATATTGATTTTAACAAGAAAATAACTTATAATGTATTTGAGCTATCCTTTAAATTTAACGGGTGTGTAGTGTCATTTTCTTGAATTTGAGGTTTGAGAGTAGTGTTATTTAAGTGATAGGTGTAGTATAAAACTTTTTAATATTGGTGGTAATTTGGTAAATTAATATGAATTTACAAAAAAGTGCTTGCAATGTAACGGAATATATGTTATAATATCAACTGTTGTGAAAACACACACAGACTGATTTGGTAAGAATGGTGACACTTGTATGTGTTTCTTGTCGTAAGTCTGTGGAGGAAATTAACCAAATTTAAGGAGGATGAAATAATGGCTGTTATTTCAATGAAGCAATTATTAGAAGCAGGTGTACATTTCGGACACCAGACAAGAAGATGGAACCCTAAAATGG
>JAUNPM010000029.1 GCA_030536675.1 Clostridia bacterium
AGCTCTGTCAAATGTTTGCGGAAGCTAAAAGCAAAATAATTGCAACGGGAGGCGGAGTCATAAAAAATGATGAAAATGTTGAAAACCTTAAAAAGGGCGGTATAATAGTATATCTTAAGTCTACGCCTAAGCAAATCGCTTATAATTTAAGATATGATGACACAAGACCACTGCTTTCGTGAAAAAATAAAGAAGAAAAAATAGCAAGTCTTATGAAAGAAAGAGAGCCTGTTTATAACAGATGTGCCGATGTTATAATTGACGTGAGCGGTATCAATATAGATGAAACAATTGAAAAAGTAAAGAGAATACTTAATATATAATTAAGTGGGTATATCATAAAAATAGTTTGTGATGTTAAATAATTAATTAACAGGTATATGAAATGTGGAGGCAAGGAGCTTATGAAACCATGGGAAAATGGCATTTTAACAGTAAGTGAAAATAAACGATATTTAATGAATGGGAACACACCCTTTTTCTGGCTTGGAGATACAGCTTGGCTTATCTTTACAAATACAAATGAAAAAGAGGCTGAAATATATATAAAAAACCGCAGAGAAAAGGGATTTAATGTAATACAGTCCGTACTTGTATATGCCACGGAGGATATGGAAGATATAAATAAAATGCCTGTTAAAAAGTGTAATGTGTTAAGCAATGAATATTGGGAATATTGTGACAGGGTCATAGATATGGCTGAAGAGCAGGGTATGTATATGGCTTTGCTGCCTACGTGGGGAAGTCTTGTTAAAAAAGGAATACTTAACAGTGAAAATGCTGAAGGCTATGTGGAATTTTTGGCTGACAGATATGGTGAAAGAAAAAATATAATATGGCTTTTGGGCGGTGATATAAAGGCTGAAGGCTTTGAAAATGTTTATAATGAAATGGGTAAAAAACTAAAGGAAAAAGCGCCTTATCAGCTTATAGGATTTCACCCGTTTGGAAGATGTTCCTCCTCTATGTGGTTTAAGGAGGCTTTGTGGCTTGATTTCAATATGTTTCAGTCAGGACACAGAAGATATGACCAATGCAGTCTTGGAGTATGGGACGACAATGAAAAAAATAATGAGTTTTTCGGAGAAGATAATTGGAAGTATGTGAAAAATGATCTAAGTGTAAGCAATAAGCCAACCATTGACGGAGAACCCTCCTATGAAAGGATACTTCAGGGGCTTCATAATGAAAATGAACCTTACTGGACTGCCAAAGATGTAAGAAGATATGCTTACTGGTCTGTTTTTGCGGGAGCTTGCGGGCATACGTACGGTGACAATTCCGTTATGCAGTTTTATACGGGAGAGTATAAGGGTGTTACATACGGAGCAAAAGATCATTGCTTTGCACCATGATGGTTCAGGTCAAATGGGTCATATGAAAAGGCTTATGGAATCTGTTGATTATATTAACGGCAGATCGAGAGAGGAACTGTTAATAGGAGGACAGCAGGAGAAATATAGAAGAATTGCAGTGTTTGGCGGAGATAAATTTTTATTTGCTTATGACTATATGGGCAGAGCTTTTGAAATGGATCTGTCTGAATATGTTAATGGTGAATTGTGGTATTTTAAGCCTGCAACAGGTGTTATGAGTTATGCAGGATATGTAAAAAAGGCGCATTATAAATTCGTTCCTTTTGAAAGTTATGATGATAACAATGATATTGTTATTGTAGTGAAAAAGGCATAATTAGTATTACAAAAATATATGTTTAAATAAAATTCATAATAATCACTTCCTGTACATACAATAGAGTATGTGTGTGGATAAGGTTGTAATTTACTATCCCACAGGAGGTGATTTTTGTGTATGAAAATATAATTGAAATTGCAAAGAAATTTAACATTGCACCTGTTAATGTTTACAAATGCAGATATTATTATGTGCTAAATTGTACAAATGGAGCCTATTCACTTTCTGCCGCAAGACCGAAGCCGTCTAAAATAAATGAAATACATAAGGTTAAAGAATGTCTGCTGGACTATGGTATTCATAATATAGATAATTATTGTGTGACTGAAGAGGGCTTGCCTTATTGGGAGGAGGACGGCAAAAATTATGTTGTGACAAGGTTTTTTGGGTCAAATGAATTGGACTTTATGAACAATACCCAGGTAAGCGCAGCACTTAACGACATTGGCAGACTTCATAAGGGGTTAAAGCTAATGGAAGAGGAAATGCTTTCGGTTGCAAGCAGCAATAATGCTGTAATATCTATGTACAGAAGCAACGGAAAGGCTCTTGAAAGAATAAAAAAGCTTTTAAATCAAAAGGGAAACAAATATTGGGATAAAGAAACCCTGATGATTTTCGGCAATATTATTGACAGATGCTTTGAACTGACGGAAAAACTTGAGAAAATGGACTATGGAAACGTATCCACTTATTGCCATTGCGGACTTAAGGAAGGAAACATAATTTATAAAAAAGGAAGAACATATATAATAGATTGGGATAATATGAAGTATCTGAATTATATAGAGGATGTTGCCTTTTTTATAAGAAGATATGTGAGAAAGAATTGCTTTTACGGCAGTAAACACAATATGAAATATATGGATATTGAAGAGGTGCTTAACAAGTATTCAAAATATACAAGTATTTCCTCATATGACTATGATGTGTTAAGGGTCGTTTTGGAATATCCTCACAGATTTGTAAATACAATGGGGGAATTTTTCAGGACTTCAAAAAATTTTGTTCCTTCAGGCATAAAAAATAAACTGAATGAAATAGTTGAACAGAGAGAATTTATGTATAATTATATTTCAAGGTAATGTAACAGAGAGCCAAAGACAGATCTTCAACAGGAAATGTCAGGCTCTTTTTTTATTTTAAAAAGTCGGAGGCATATATGGCGGCGATCAGTTTATGTATGATAGTAAAAAATGAAGAAGATGTGTTGGAAAGAGTATTGAAAAGTGTTGAAAATATATTTGACGAAATAATAATAGCAGACACAGGCTCAAGTGATAACACAAAAAAAATAGCCTATAAATATACAGATAAGGTTTATGATTTTAAATGGATACAGGATTTTTCGGCTGCAAGAAATTTTGTTTGTTCAAAGGCTTCAACAGATTACTGGATGTGGCTTGATGCTGATGATATTATAAACGAAAAATGGAGAGGAGAGCTTTTAAAATTAAAGGAAAATATTGATACAAGTGTGGATATGGTTATGATGAAATATGTTACGGGATTTGATAAGGATGATAAGCCTTCCTTTTATTATTACAGAGAGAGAATAATAAAAAACCATATGGGATACAGCTGGGAGGGTAGAGTTCACGAAGCCATTGTGCCGAAGGGAAAAATCATATATTCGGATATTGAAATTGAACATAGAAAAATAAATAAAGAATATACGGACAGAAATCTTAAAATATATGAAGATATGCTTGAAAAAGGTGAAAAATTCGATCCCAGAAGTAAGTTTTACTATGGGAGAGAGCTTTATTTTAACGGAAAATATGAAAAGGCTGTTAATGTGTTCAAAGAATTTTTAAAAGAAGGGAAAGGGTGGATAGAAAATAATATTGATGCTTGTCTGCAAATGGCAAGGTGCTATGAAAAAATGGGTATATATGATGAAAGAATGAAGTCCTTAATATACAGCTTTTATTTTGATGTGCCGAGAGCTGAAATATGCTGTGAAATAGGAAGAGGATTTATGGAAATAAAAGAATATGAAAGGGCTGTATATTGGTATAAAAGAGCTGTTGAGTCCGAAAATTATGAGCGTGGGGGAGGATTTATACAAAAGGATTTTTACGATTATATTCCTTATATACAAATATGCGTGTGCTATGACAAGATGGGAGATATTAAAAATGCCTTTGAATATCACAAGCTGTCAAAGAAAATAAAGCCTGACTCTGCTGCTGTTATTTCAAATGAAAGGTATTTTGAAAGCTATGGGGAGGAGTTGAATTAAGAGGTTATGTGTTAAAGCACGGATCTTATTTGACAAACATATAATATATAAGACTATATGTCTAATAAAGAAGAAAGGAGATGTCGTTTTGTATAGTGAAAATAATAAAAAGCAGATAAATCACTGGTATGATGTTACAGAGCTTATAAGGAACAGTAAGGAAGAAAATGAAAATGTAAAGTATGATAAGGAGGAAAAGTCGGACAAAAGAAAGGACTGCGGAGAGCTTTCGGCTGAAGGAGAGGAGCTTACGTCAAGAAGAAGGAGGTGCAGAGGAATTAAAGGAGAAATGGGAGCAACAGGCGCAACAGGCGCCACAGGTGCCACGGGAGCTACGGGAAGAAAAGGCGAAAGAGGCAAGGCGGCTAAGATAAAGGTGGGAAAGGTCAATACTGTTTCATCAGAGGATAAGGCTGATGTAATAAATGTGGGAACAGAAAATGAAGCAATACTTGACTTTTATATACCGAGAGGTAAAGCGGGGAAAAATGCAGAGCGCCCAACTTTGCTTGTAACGTCAAATGAAGAAGAGCAAACAAGCAGTGATAAATGCGGGCTTATATTTGGGTGCAATGACCTTGTTACAGACAGCGGTATATATCATAATGAATACAGTTCGGATATAGTAATAAACGAAGAAGGAATATACAAAATAGCATTTCACGGAGAGGCTTTGGCAAACAAAGAAAGGACGCTCCCTGAAAATGTTACTGTGGGGATAATGTTAAATGAAGCACCTGTTAAAAGCGGAGCTATGTGCCACAGATTTAACTGTTGTGATGAAAATGCTGCCTTTGTGCTTGATACAATTATAAAAGCGGACAGGGGAGATATAATTCGTATTGAAGTAAGCAATGAGGGCTATAAATTTAAAAACGTGGGATTAACTGTGTTAAAATTGGGATAATATAAATAAAAAAATTATATGTATTTTAATTAGCTGTGCAGCAGGACTTTGTGTTCTGCTGTTTTTGTTAAATTTGCCTATATAAATCATAAAGGCATACAATAAATTGGTAATTCATATACATTGATAAATTTCGGCATTGGTGGTAAAATAGAAATAATGCGGAATTATGTATTTTTTTAAATATGATAGAAAGAGTGGAAATTAATTATGATTCAAACCAGAGATGATATTAGAAACATAGCTATTATTGCCCACGTTGACCACGGCAAAACTACATTGGTCGATGAGCTTTTGAAACAAAGCGGTACTTTCAGAACAAATCAGGTCGTAAGAGAAAGGGTTATGGACAGCGGCGACATTGAAAGAGAAAGAGGTATAACGATACTTTCAAAAAATACGTCGGTTTATTATGAGCATACAAAAATTAATATTGTTGATACACCGGGACACGCTGACTTCGGCGGTGAGGTTGAACGTGTGCTTAAAATGGTAAACGGCGTTGTTCTTGTGGTAGACGCTTATGAAGGGGCAATGCCTCAGACTAAGTTTGTGCTTAGAAATGCTCTTTCACTGGGACTTCCTGTTGTTGTTTGCGTAAATAAAATTGACAGACCCGAAGCAAGACCCGATGAGGTGGTTGATGAGATACTTGAGCTTTTTATGGAGCTTGACGCAACAGACGAACAGCTTGATTCACCTTTTGTTTTTGCTTCAGCAAAGCTGGGTAAGGCTGCTCTTACTCCCGAGGAAGCACTTGAAGCAACGGATATGAAGCCTTTGTTTGATACGATAATTGAACACATACCTGCTCCTCAGGGAGATCCCGACGCAAATTTACAGATGCTTGTTACTACAATAGACTATAATGAATATGTAGGTAAAATAGGTATAGGTAAGATCGAGCACGGTACTGTTAAGGTAAATGATGAGGTATGCATTGTTAATTATCACGAGCCAGAAAAGCTTATGAAATTAAGAGTTACAAAGCTCTATGAATATGAGGGACTTGAAAGAGTCGAGGTTAAAGAAAGTACAATAGGTTCTATTGTAGCTGTGTCAGGTATGCCTGATATTCACATAGGTGATACAATTGCGGGAATAAATGATCCTAAGCCTTTAGAGGTAAATAAAATTTCAGAGCCTACTCTTTCTATGACTTTCCATGTAAATGATTCTCCTTTTGCGGGACAGGAGGGCAAGTATGTTACTTCAAGACATTTAAGAGAAAGACTTATGAAAGAGCTTAATACAGATGTTTCTTTAAGAGTTGAAGATACAGATGTTGCGGAAGCCTTTAAGGTAAGCGGAAGAGGTGAGCTTCACTTATCCATACTTATTGAAACAATGAGAAGAGAGGGCTATGAATTCCAGGTTTCAAGACCCGAGGTTTTATACAAAGAGGATGAAAACGGCAAGAAGCTGGAGCCTATGGAGCTTGTAACAATTGATGTTCCCGAAGAATTTGTTGGTGCTGTAATTGAAAAGCTGGGTACACGTAAGGGCGAAATGGTCAATATGGCTCCCGGACAGGGCGGATATACAAGGATCGAATTTAATATACCCGCAAGAGGTCTTATAGGATACAGAAACGAATTTCTTACGGATACAAGAGGAAACGGTATAATGAACAGTCAGTTTAACGGCTATGAGCCTGTTAAGGGAGAAATACCTACAAGAAGTCAGGGTTCTCTTGTTGCAAGTGAAACAGGTGACGCTGTTGCTTACGGTCTGTTTAATGCACAGGAAAGAGGAGATCTTTTTATTGGTGCAGGTACTAAGGTTTATATGGGTATGGTTGTGGGCAGAAATGCAAGAAGTGAGGATATGCCTATTAACGTTTGTAAGAAAAAGCAGCTTACAAACACAAGAGCATCAGGTTCAGACGATGCTTTGAAGCTTACACCCCATATTGTAATGAGCCTTGAACAGTGTATCGACTTTATTTCAGATGATGAGCTTGTGGAGGTTACTCCCGAATCACTTAGAATAAGAAAGAGAATACTTGATCCCGTTGAAAGAAGAAAGGCTGCAAGAAATAACTAATAAGCAGTGTTGAGGGCAATGCCCTTACATATATGTTTTAATAAGACAGGGAAAACGGCAAAGCTGTTTTCCCTCAGACTGTTAATAAACCTATTTTTATTAAAAAATTTGAATAATTGTAACATACAACTTGCAATTAGCGTCGCAGACTTTAATCCGCAGGCGGAAATCGCATTTTCGCCGAGGACAGGAACTTTTCTGTAAACAAGCTGTTTTTTCAGCTTGTTTGCGGAAAACTTGGTAGTTTCTTCCTTAGATAACTGAAAGAAATGCAAGCATTTCTTTCAAGGCTGTCGACTTTTTCGACAGCCAGAGGGAAAACGGCAAAGCTGTTTTCCCTTTATCAAATAGGAGATATACTCACAATTTTAAAATCGGTAATATAAATGGTGGGAGCAGGAACTCTTATTATAAAGCCTACGGTATTATTGAATAAAAAGGATGGATGAAATGGGGAATAAAGAAAACAAAAAAGATTTGTTAGGCGGTTCATTTGTTAAAATGGCGGCAATACTTGCAGCAGCAGGGCTTATAGTAAGGGTCATAGGCTTTTTATACAGACTGCCTCTTACAAATATGATAGGAAACAGAGGCAACGGTATATATTCTGCGGGATATTATATATACAACTTTTTCCTTATAATGAGTTCTGCGGGACTGCCTGTTGCCATATCTAAAATGATCTCCGAAAAATTAGCTTTAGGGGAATATACAAATGCAAAAAAAATATTCAGAGTTTCAATGATAACATCGGGAGTGTTAAGCTTTATATGTGCGGCTGTTATGGCTTTAGGCACGTTTTTATATGCACGATATGCTGTTGCCGCAGGTAAAACAGACACATTGTGGTTTAGAAGCACCTGGTGTCTTTATTCTTTGTCGCCTACTATTTTTATTGTAGGAATTATGGCAGTATACAGAGGATATTTTCAGGGGTTTAATACTACAGTTCCCACTGCTCTTTCACAGGTAATAGAGCAGATATTCAATGCTGTGTTCAGTGTATATCTTGCCTGGTTACTGGTAGGCTTCGGTGTGGAATTCGGAGCGGCAGGAGGTACAATGGGTACGGGCATAGGCGCTCTTTCGGGACTTTGCGTGCTTGTTGCGTTCTATTTAAAATCAAGAAAAGCAAGGAATAAAATTTACAGTGAGGACAAAAAGAATTACAGAGTAGAGGGCAATTTGGAAATTGCCAAAAATCTGTTTAAAATAGCGGTACCTATTATTACGGGTACAGCCATATTTTCAATGACTAATTTTGTGGATATGGTTATGGTGGATTCGAGGCTTGCGGCGGCAGGCTTTGGGGCAAAGGAAATAGAGGATCTGTATGGTCAGCTTACGGGTAAATATGTTACTCTTTCAACATTGCCTGTTTCCATATCAACTGCAATTGCCACTGCTGTTATACCAAGTATAGCGGCAAGTATGGTAAGAAAAGAGAAGGCTATTGTACAGTCAAAGGTAGATACTGCCTTAAGGGTCACAATGATGATATCAATTCCCGCAGCTGCGGGGCTTGGGGCACTGGGCGGACCTATACTTGCTATGTTATTTCCTAATTATCCCGAGGGCGGCTCTCTTATAACTGTAGGCTCTTTCAGTGTTATATTTCTTGCGTTAAGTCAGATATCAACAGGTGTGCTTCAAGGAATAGGAAAGGTAAAGACACCTGCCTTTAATGCAGTGTGGGGAGCTTTGGCAAAGATACCTGTAAATTATGTTCTTATTGCAATACCTGAAATAAATGTTGTAGGTGCTGTTATAAGTACTACAGTGTGCTATATAGTGTGCAGTATTTTAAATTTCAGAGCTTTGGTAAAGGCTACGGAAGTGAAGCCCGATTATGTAGGTATGCTTGTTAAGCCCGGAATATCAGCTGTTGCAATGAGTATAGGGGCAATATTGGGATACAGGGCATTATATGGCTTGATACAAAGCAACACTCTTGCAACCATAACAGCTATAATTTTTGCCGTATTTGTGTATGCCGTGGTAATGGCAATGGTTAAAGGCTTTAAAAGAGAGGATCTGAATATGATACCCTGCGGAGGGAAAATAATAAAGATACTTGAAAGGTTTAACAGAATATAAAATTTATATAAATATATGAATAAAAGAAAAATACAGGTTCACCGTAAACAGAGTTTGTTGACAGGGAGCCTGTATTTTTTTATTTGTTTAAAATTTATAGGTTATTTTTTTATTAGTCGTCTATGCACTTTAAAATTGTAACTGAAAGAGGTGCAAGCCTTAAGCCTATACTGTATTCTCTGTGGTTACATTCTATTTTTTCGGAATGTGCGGGAATTGTGTTTACAACTCCGCTGCCGCCGAAACGGGTGTCGTCACTGTTAAGTATTTCCTGCCACGTTCCCTCAAAAGGAACTGCAACACGGAAGCTCTCATCGGCATTTGGCGTAAAGTTACATATAATGACTAAGGTGTCGTTTTTTGTTTTGCCTCTTCTTATAAATGAATATATGCTTCTGTCCTTATCGTCGGCATCTATCCATTCAAAGCCGAAGCCGTCGTAATCCATTAACCATAAGGCATTGTTGTCAAGGTAAATATGGTTTAATTCCTTTACAAAATCAAGCATTTGCTGATGATGGTCATATTCCAAAAGGAACCAGTCAAGAGGCCTTTTTTCGTTCCATTCTATAAACTGACCGAACTCTCCACCCATAAAGAGAAGCTTTTTGCCCGGATGTGCCATAGCAAAACCATATGCCGCTCTTAAGTTTGCAAATTTTTGCCATAAATCTCCCGGCATTTTATCGAGCATTGACTTTTTGCCGTGAACAACTTCATCGTGACTTAACACAAGAACAAACTTTTCGCTGTAGGCATATGTTGAGGCAAATGTCATATTATAGTGATGATATTTTTTGTAAATGGGGTCCAGTTCAACATATTCAAGAAAGTCGTTCATCCAGCCCATATTCCATTTTAATGTAAAGCCCAGGCCGCCGTCTTGAACGGGAGCAGTAACATTAGGCCATGATGTGGATTCTTCTGCTATCATATGAACATTGGGGTGCTTTCCCACTATAACGGAATTCATATGCTTCATAAATTCAACTGCGTCGAGATTTTCCTTTCCGCCGTATTTATTGGGTATCCACTGACCGTCTTCCTTACAGTAATTAAGATAAAGCATAGAAGCTACTGCGTCAACTCTCAAACCGTCTATATGGAATTTTTCTATCCAATAAAGAGCATTTGCAATTAAAAAGTTTTTAACTTCATTTCTGCCGTAGTTAAATATGAGAGTTCCCCATTCGGGATGCTCGCCCTGCTTTGGATCCTGATGCTCATAAAGGGCAGTGCCGTCAAATTTTGCAAGACCGTGGGCATCCTTTGGAAAATGGGCGGGAACCCAGTCAAGTATAACTCCAATGCCTGCCTGATGACATCTGTCTACAAATGTCATAAATTCATCGGGATTACCGTATCTGCTTGTGGGAGCATAATATCCTGTTACCTGATAGCCCCAGCTTCCGTCAAAAGGATGTTCCTCTATGGGGAGTATTTCAATATGAGTATATCCCATTTCTTTAACATAAGGAATAAGCTCATTTGAAAGCTCTATATAGCTTAAAAATCTGTTGTCTTCGCTTTCAACCTTTTTCCATGAGCCTAAATGTACTTCATAAATGTTCATAGGAGTGTTGAATTTATCTGTTGAATCAAGATGAGAGTACCACTTGCTGTCATTCCATTTGTGATTGTTTATGTTATAAACAAGAGATGTGGTACTTGGTCTTAATTCGGCAAACTTTGCATAAGGATCGGATTTTTGTATAAGGCTTCCGTCTGCGGTTTTTATTTCAAATTTATATTTGTCGCAGTCGCACAGTCCCGGAATAAATATTTCCCATATACCTGAGCCTGCAAGAAGTCGCATAGCATTTCTTCTGCCGTCCCAATTGTTAAATTCACCTATAACGCTTACTCTTTTGGCATTTGGTGCCCATACTCCGAAAAGAACACCGTCAATACCGTCTATTTTTGTAGGGTTAGCACCCAGCTTTTCATAAATGTTGTAATGGGTGCCCTGAT
Organism: Clostridia bacterium; assembly: GCA_030536675.1. Taxonomy (GTDB): domain Bacteria; phylum Bacillota; class Clostridia; order Lachnospirales; family CAG-274; genus Gallispira. The sequence continues at coordinate 10,962 of JAUNPM010000029.1, forward strand.
TAAAAAGATATATATCCTGTTCGCCTATTCCCGGTGTAAATGAATAGGGGTCATAGGTTGTCCATTCATTTCCCTTATAATCTTCAATGCGTAGCTTATATCTAAACCATTTTTTACGTGACTTGATAACACATTCAAAAAAGCCGTCCATATGTATTTTTTCCATTTCAAATGCTTTTTCAGGCTTTTTATCATCTATAACGGTGATCGATTTTGCCTGTGGTATAAAGGCTCTTACCACAAGACAGGGCTTGTCATCTATAACCGTTTCGTGCATACCAAGTACAGTATGGGGGTCGCCGTGTGAGGCGGTAATTATAAGCTGCATTTCCATCATATTAATTGTTGTGAGCATATGTACACATCCCTTCCCTTTTTATAAAA
>JAUNPM010000030.1 GCA_030536675.1 Clostridia bacterium
TTTTCTAAATAATCTATTTTTTCTTCCAAAGTAAATTCATCGTGGCTTACTGAATTAAAGCCGCTTCTTACCTTATCCGTTCTCAATTCCTGCCTCTTTAACACTTCTTTAAATGCATTAAAAAGCAATTCCCCGGTAGCTCCCTTTAAAATATCCGATATTTCCTTAGGCACATCCTTGCGTATTTCCTTTATAAGCTCCCTGTCGCTTTCCTTATAATATACATATCCCGCCTCTTTTTGCTTAATGTTAAATTCCTCTGCAATTCCCTTAAATTTCTTATATTCTATAAGCCTTTTTACAAGCTCCTCTCTTGGGTCGATTTCTTCATTGTTTTCATCCACCTCCTTAGGCAGCAAAAGCCTTGATTTTATCTCAATAAGAGTTGCAGCCATAATAAGAAACTCGCTTATATTTTCCATATTGTATTTACCCATAGCATTTATATAGTCAAGATACTGCTCCGTAATAAGGGCAATGGGAATATCATAAATATCGATTTTATTTTTAACGATCAGGCTGTAAAGAAGATCCATAGGACCTTCAAATTTTTCCAGTTTTATTTCCATATCCATATTCATATTTTCAAATATCCTTTTAAACGATCAAATTGACCACAGCATTAAGCACGGGAGTAAGCCAGCCAAGTACAAGAAGGAATATAACAAGTATTTGCAAGGGCTTTTCATACTGGGCATATTTAATAGCCTGATTTGGAGTTAAAAAGCATCTTAACAATTTACTTCCGCTCATAGGATAAACAGGTATAATGTTAAATACTGCAACAGCGGCAAAATTTCTTGCCAAAACAGCAAGAAAAAGACTTACATAGGCAGTAAACCCGCTGTCTGAAATAATAACAACATTCATAATTATTTTTATCACTGCTGCAATTACCACAAATATTACCATAGGCACTAAATAAGTTATTATAGTGCCTGTTTTTTTGTCCTTGTAGTTTCTGCTTGAGGTCTCAACGGGATTTGCCCACCCGTATCCCGAAAAAAGGAACAAAAGAAATCCAATAGGCTCAAAATGCTTTGCGGGATTTAATGTCAGCTTTCCCATATTCTTGGGTATTTCATCACCCTGCTTATAAGATAAAAATGCCTTTAAAAATTCAAAAAGCGTAGTAACTATAACTATTGCTATTGCATCTAATATATAGTAGATCAATGTATACATATTAACAAAACCCTTTCTTATTTAAGGTAATCTGTCTGTTTTAAAAACACAGCCAATATTAATCCTGTATTCTTTTAAACTTCTTTTCAAGTTCATATTTAGTCATTTCAATTATTGTAGGTCTGCCATGAGGACAGGTAAAAGGATTTTCAAGCTTCAAAAGCTTTTGTATAAGCTCTTGAGCTTCACTGTAGCTTAATCTGTTGTTTCCCTTTACGGCAGCCTTGCAACTCATTGTTGCAATGGCGTCCTCCTTTGTGTCATATAAGCTCTTTAAGCCTTTATCCGTAAGCACATCTATAATATCAGTAAAGAAACTAACATTGCTCGGAGAATTAAACACATAAGGCACAGCCCTTACTGCATATGTTCTTGCCCCAAATTCTTCTATTTCAAAGCCAAATTTTTCAAGAAGCTCCCTGTTTTCCTCCACAACAACCTTTTCACTTTCGCTTAGATTTACTGCAACAGGCTGCAAAAGCTGCTGACAGGATATTTCTTCATTTTTGAATTTTTCAATAAATTCCTCATATAGTGCTCTTTCGTGAGCAGCGTGCTGGTCTATAAGATACATATGATCATTTTGCTCCACTATCCAATATGTTGCAAACACCTGTCCCACTATTCTGTAATTATTGAAAAAGGGCTTTTTCCCCTCTTTGTTGTTTTCACTGCTTCTTGTTATGCCATTATTTTTTTCTTCAATATTTTCTATACCCTTGTAATTCTCTTTCTCTTCAATAGCTTTCTCATTTTTATATTGGTATATACTCCCGTCATTGTCATAAATTTTATTTACGACATTTTTTATAATACCTTCGCCTTTTTCACTTTTATGAGGCAATGGCTCTGCCGCACTTAAATTCACTTTTACAGGCTCTATATTATATTTAAAGTCATCATTATTTTTATTTAAATTATCATTGTAAAATATTTTTTCATTGTTTTCATTTTTTACATTGCCAATACTTTGTTTCTTATCAATATTATTGACCTCTATGTCCTCAATTACACCTTGGACCAAATCGGACTTTACTCTTTTAGGCTTATCCCATTCCACAACAGGAATAAGCTCTGTTTGCTTAAGTGCCTTTGTAACAGCATTATACATAATATCATATATAAGGTTTTCATCTGAAAATCTCACTTCCAGCTTAGTAGGATGCACATTTACATCCACCGTATTGGCAGGCACATTTAAATTAAGCACAAACACGGGAAATTTTCCAACCATAAGCTTACCCTTGTATGCGTCCTCAACTGCATTTTGAACAGTACTGCTTTTTATAAATCTTCCGTTTATAAAAAAGTTCTCGTAATTTCTGTTTCCTCTTGAAAGCTCTGGCTTTGCAGCATATCCCTCTACTCTAAATCCGTCCTTGGCATATTGGATCTTAAGCATTTGATCCGCTATTTGCTTTCCGTATATGTACAATATTGCAGACCTTACATCACCGTTTCCGTTTGTCTGCATAATAGTGTTTCCGTTATTTATGTATTTTATTGCTATTTCAGGGTGTCCCAAAGCAATTCTGTTTACAATTTCAGCAACATAGCCCCCTTCGGTTGCAGGCTTTTTAAGAAATTTTCGTCTTGCGGGAGTATTGTAAAACAGGTTTTTCATAGTAAATACAGTACCTGGGTTAGCGGCAGCCTCTTCTTCTTTTTCAATAACACCGCCGTTTATAACTATTCTCGTACCTGTGTCACTGTCCTTTGTCCTTGTCACCATTTCCACCTGAGCCACGGAAGCTATACTTGAAAGAGCTTCCCCTCTGAACCCAAGGGTCATAATGTCCTCCAAGTCCTCAATACTTGACAGCTTGCTTGTAGCGTGGCGCAAAAATGCGGTTTTCACCTGCTCCTTAGGTATGCCCACACCGTTGTCGGTTATTTTTATCATACCTATGCCGCCTTCTTTTACCTCCACTGTAACGGAAGTTGCCCCTGCGTCTATTGAATTTTCCATTAACTCTTTTACAACGGAAGAAGGTCTTTCAACAACCTCTCCCGCCGCAATTTTATTTATAAGACTGTTGTCCAGCAAATGTATATTTCCCATATATTACCTCTATTCTTTAATAGCTGTGATTTCAGAAAGCTTATCCTTTATATCATATAGTTTTTTCATAGCCTCAAAAGGAGTTATATTGTTAAGATCCATATTTTCAAAATCCGCCGAAATTTCATTTAATATTTCAGCCTTTCTGTATATTGGTTCGTCATCGTATTTAAAGTCAAACTCACCCTCAGTATTTACACCTTTATCTTCACTTGAAAGAAGCCTTAATATGGTATTTGCACGTTTTACAACTATGCCGGGAACTCCCGCCAGCTTTGCTACGTGAACGCCGTAACTTCTGTCCGTGCCGCCTTCAACTATTTTTCTGAGGAAAATAATATCCTCGCCCTTTTCCTTTACGCTTACACAATAGTTTTTAACTCCCTTTACCTTGCCTTCAAGCTCCGTAAGCTCGTGATAATGTGTGGCAAATAGTGTTCTAGCTCCTATTTTTTCGGCAATATATTCAAGCACCGCCCAAGCAATGCTCAGCCCGTCAAATGTAGATGTTCCCCTGCCTATTTCATCTAATATAAGCAGGCTTTTTTCCGTTGCATTATTTAATATATTTGCAACCTCCACCATTTCCACCATAAATGTAGACTGCCCTGTTGCCAGATCATCGGAGGCTCCCACTCTTGTAAATATTCTGTCTGTTATTCCTATTTCGGCACTTTCCGCAGGCACAAAACTTCCCGCCTGTGCCATAAGCACAAGCAAAGCCGTCTGCCTCATATATGTAGACTTACCTGCCATATTTGGACCTGTGATAACTGCAAGAGATTCTTCTTCATTAAGATATGTATCGTTTGGAATAAAGGGTTCCTTGCTTACCCTTTCAACAACAGGGTGTCTGCCCTCTTTAATATTAATATAATTTCCGTTATTTACAACAGGCTTTACATATCCGTTTTTATCAGCTGTTTCTCCCAGTGAACAAATAACGTCAATTACGGAAACTCCATAAGCTGTATTTTGTATTCTCTCAACCTTTTGAGCAATTTTATTTCTTACATCACTGAAAAGGTCATATTCAAGGGCAACAACCTTTTCATCGGCTCCCAATATTGTATCCTCTATTTCCTTAAGCTCGGGAGTAATATATCTTTCCGCATTTGCCAAGGTCTGCTTTCTTATATATCTTTCGGGAACCTTATCCTTATATGAATTTGTAACTTCAATATAGTATCCGAACACCCTGTTATACTTTATTTTAAGCTTAGGTATTCCCGTTTCTTCCTTTTCCTTAGCTTCAAGCTCCATAAGCCAGGTTGAACCGTCCTCTTTGGCAGATCTCAGCTTGTCAACCTCCTCATTGTAGCCTTTTTTAATAAGTCCCCCTTCTCTTACACTGAAAGGAGGCTGCTCGGCTATACTCTCATTTATAAGCTCATATATATCCTCAAGACAGTCAAACCTTTCATATATTTCATTTATATATTCCGAATCAAACTGTGTGAGAGTGTTTTTAATATGAGGCAAATATTCAAAGGAGCTTCTCAAAGCCGCCAGATCTCTTGCATTTGCCGTAGTATAAATAACCTTGCTCATAAGTCTTTCAATATCGTGAACCGTATTTAGAAGCTCCTTTAATTCTTCACGACCAAAGGGATTGTTTTTAAAGCTCTCAACTGCGTCAAGACGCTTATTTATATCCTCCGCATTAATAAGGGGCTGTTCAAGCCATTTTCTTAAAAGCCTTGCACCCATTGCAGTCTTTGTTTTATCAAGTACCCAAAGCAATGAACCCTTTTTAGACTTGTCCCTTATTGTCTGTGTAAGCTCCAAATTTCGTCTTGAGCTTATGTCAAGAACCATATATTTGTTTGAAGCATATTTTTTTATTGTAGAAATATGTGAAAGATTGTTTTTTTGTGTTTCTATAAGATATTGTAAAAGCCCCCCTGCACAGCACACACAGGGTCTGTCATTTTCAAGTCCGAACCCGCCTAAATTAAGTGTTTTAAAATGATTGCAAAGACAAATATTTGCATTTTGATAGTCAAAAGCCCATTCACTGTATTCATTAACTTTAATGTTGAATATTTTGTTTATTTTCTCCCCCAGCTCAACATTTTTATTACATATGATTTCAGAGGGGGTAAACCTTGCTATTTCATCAATAACCTTATTTTCAAATCCGCTTGATACGGAAGTTACCTGAAATTCTCCGGTAGATACGTCACAGCTTGCAACTCCGTAGCCGTCAGCATTTTTAAATATACACATAATATAATTGTTCTTACCTTCATCAAGTACATTTGTGTCCAATACCGTACCGGGAGTTACTATTCTTATGACCTCTCTTTTAACAATACCTTTAGCCTTTTTGGGATCCTCCGTTTGCTCACATATGGCAACCTTATAGCCCTTTTCAATGAGCTTTGCAACATATCCGTCGGCAGAATGAAAAGGGACGCCGCACATAGGCGCCCTTTCCTCCATACCACAGTCCTTACCCGTAAGAGTTATGTCTAGTTCTCTTGATGCAATAACTGCATCCTCAAAAAATAATTCGTAAAAATCTCCTAATCTGTAAAAGAGCAGACAATACTTGTAGTTTTCCTTAATTTTCATATACTGCTCCATCATAGGTGTCATTTTAGCCATAGATCTCACACGTCCTTACTTTCAGTGGCAGCCGCCGCAGGTTCCGCAGCTTCCTGTACAGCCTCCGTTTTCATCTTCACATTCACCTGTAATTGTTGCCTGAAAAATATTCATAACTCTGTTTATTACGGCATTAAACTCTCCTTCAGCCTGTACCATATCATTTATAATACTGTTTGCCTTAAGCTCTGCAATCATTTGAGAGAGCTTCGTCCCCTCTGCCTTCATTTCCTCCTGAGATATGCTGCCTTCCTGCACTCTCATATTTACAGCCTCTCTGTAAGTATTGTAGTCAAGCATTTTTTGTCTTGCCTCTTCATTATTGTCAAAAATATATCTTGTTTCAGCAACCTTCTTTCCCTCATCTGTAGATAATACAGCATAAGCAAGCTCTCTCGCCATATCATAAATAGAATTATCCATAATTTTATCTCCGTTTCTGTATATTTTTATTACTTCCAAAAGTACATAATGAAATTATTAAATTTCTTAAAACACTTTAGCAATTTATATTATAACATATGCAGCAAATATTTTCAAACTTAATTTATGAATATATACGAAATACTTTTTTATATTTTATATAATATATAATAATAAAACAATATTTGTTTTTTACTAAGCTGATTCAAGTAAATAAGCTCTGTTATATTCCATATGTTTATTTAAAATAAAGTCAAAATAATTACATTCTTCAATGCTCATTAAACTTTATAACGGCAAAAAGGCTCGATCCTTACGGACCGAGCCAAATATATTAAATAAAATATATTACTCAATAATAGATACAACTGAACCTGAACCTACAGTTCTACCACCTTCACGGATAGCGAATCTAAGACCCTGCTCCATAGCGATGTGAGAAATAAGTTCGATAGTCATTTCTACGTTATCACCAGGCATACACATTTCTGTACCCTCTGGAAGAGTGATAACACCTGTAACGTCAGTAGTTCTGAAGTAGAACTGTGGACGATAGTTGTTGAAGAATGGCTTATGACGACCACCCTCATCCTGCTTAAGAACGTAAACCTGAGCAGTAAACTTAGTATGAGGAGTGATAGTACCGGGAGCTGCAAGAACCTGACCTCTTTCGATTTCATCTCTTGCTACACCTCTTAAAAGTGCACCAATGTTATCACCTGGTTCAGCCTCATCAAGAAGCTTTCTGAACATTTCGATACCTGTTACAACAACTTTTCTAGCTTCGTCGTTAAGACCAACGATCTCAACTTCGTCGTTTACATGAAGAGTACCTCTTTCTACTCTACCTGTAGCAACTGTACCTCTACCTGTGATTGAGAATACGTCCTCAACAGGCATAAGGAAAGGCTTTTCTGTATCTCTTTCAGGATTAGGAATATATTCTTCGATTACGTTGAATAATTCGATGATCTTGTCGCCCCAAGGACCTGCTGGATCCTGAAGAGCCTGGAAAGCAGAACCTCTAACGATTGGGCATCCTTCGAAGCCGTATTCTTCAAGAAGCTCAGTGATTTCCATTTCAACTAAGTCTAATAATTCCTCATCGTCAACCATATCACACTTGTTCATAAATACAACGATGTAAGGAACGCCAACCTGTCTTGAAAGAAGGATATGCTCTCTAGTCTGAGCCATAGGACCGTCAGTAGCAGCAACAACAAGGATAGCACCGTCCATCTGAGCAGCACCGGTGATCATGTTCTTAACGTAGTCAGCATGTCCCGGACAGTCAACGTGAGCATAGTGACGGTTAGGAGTCTCATATTCAACGTGAGCAGTAGAGATAGTGATACCTCTTTCTCTTTCCTCAGGAGCCTTATCGATATTATCGAATGCAACTGCCTCACCTAACTGATATCTCTCATGAAGAGTTTTAGTAATAGCCGCTGTTAAAGTAGTCTTACCGTGGTCAACGTGACCGATAGTACCAATATTAACGTGAGGCTTGTTTCTTTCAAATTTTGCCTTAGCCATTTTAAAGTTTCCTCCTTAAAATAAATAATCTTTTAGTTTTAACTTGTGGAAAATACCACTAGTTACAGCACTAATATTATTATATTAAATTTTATGATAAATTGCAAGCATTATTTTACAATAATGCCTGCATTTTTAAAATTAATTACCTGACTTACCTGAAGCAACCTGTTCCTGTATAGCCTTTGGAACAGCTTCATAATGGTGAACTTCCATAGCGTAAGTACCTCTACCCTGTGTAGAAGAACGTAAAGCTGTAGAATAACCAAACATTTCAGCAAGAGGAACATAAGCGTGTACGATCTTAGCACCGCTCTGATCGTCCATACCTTCGATTCTTCCTCTTCTTGAGCTTACATCACCCATTACATCACCTAAATATTCTTCAGGGATAGTGATTTCAACCTTCATAATAGGTTCAAGAAGCTTAGGATCAGACTTTCTCATAGCTTCCTTGAAAGCCATAGAGCCTGCGATCTTAAATGCCATTTCTGAAGAGTCTACTTCGTGGTAAGAACCGTCGTAACATCTTGCTCTTACATTAACTACAGGATAACCTGCAATTACACCTGCCTGCATAGCTTCCTGGATACCTGCGTCAACAGCAGGGATATATTCCTTAGGAATAGCACCGCCGACAACCTCGTTTACAAACTCGTAAGTCTTTTCTTCACTTGGATCAATAACTTCAAACTTGACCTTACAGTGACCGTACTGACCACGACCACCTGACTGTCTTGAATACTTGTGTTCCTGATCCACATCGTGACCAAATGACTCTCTGTAAGCAACCTGAGGAGCACCAACGTTAGCCTCTACCTTGAACTCTCTTAAAAGTCTGTCAACAATGATCTCAAGGTGAAGCTCACCCATACCGGCAATAATAGTATCGCCTGTTTCCTGGTTTGTATAAGTCTTAAATGTAGGATCTTCCTCTGCAAGCTTTGCAAGAGCAATACCCATCTTATCTCTTCCTGCCTTAGTCTTAGGCTCAATAGCAACTGAAATAACAGGATCAGGGAAGTTCATTGATTCAAGAATAACCTCGTTATCCTCATCACAAAGTGTATCACCTGTTGTAGTAAACTTAAGACCTACTGCTGCAGCAATATCACCTGAATAAACCTTGTCGATTTCCTTACGGTCATTTGCGTGCATCTGAAGTATTCTACCGATTCTTTCCTTCTTACCCTTTACAGAGTTGTAAACATAAGAGCCTGATTCAAGAACACCTGAATAAACTCTGAAGAATGCTAACTTACCTACAAAAGGATCGTTCATGATCTTAAATGCAAGAGCTGCAAAAGGCTCTGAATCTGAAGAATGTCTTTCAATTACAGTATCCTCATCTCCCGGAACGTGACCCTTTATTGAAGGAATATCAGTAGGAGCAGGCATATATTCAAGAATACCGTCAAGGAGCTTCTGAACACCCTTGTTTCTGTAAGCTGAACCGCAGAATACAGGAACAGCCTCACAAGCTATACAAGCCTTTCTGAGAGCCTTCTTCATTTCAGGTATCTCAAGGTCGCCCTCTTCAAAGTACTTGTCCATAAGAGCCTCATCACTTGAAGCAATAGCCTCAACCATAGCTTCTCTGTATTCCTGAGCCTTATCAGCCATATCAGCAGGAATATCTTCTACAGATATATCCGTACCGTTTTTGTCGTTATATATATAAGCCTTCATTTCCATAAGATCAATAAGACCAACGAAATCATCCTCAGCACCTATAGGAAGCTGAACAGGAATAGGATTAGCACCTAATCTGTTTTTGATCTGATCTACACAGTTATAGAAATCAGCACCCATAATATCCATTTTGTTTACAAAACACATTCTTGGAACGTGGTATCTTTCAGCCTGTCTCCAAACAGTTTCAGACTGAGGCTCAACACCGCCCTTAGCATCAAATACTGCAACAGAACCGTCAAGTACTCTTAAAGAACGCTCAACCTCAACAGTGAAGTCAACGTGTCCTGGAGTATCGATAATGTTTATTCTGTGCATAGGTGCATCACCGATGTGCCACTGAGTTGTAGTAGCGGCAGAAGTTATTGTAATACCTCTCTCCTGCTCCTGCTCCATCCAGTCCATCTGTGCTGTACCTTCGTGAGTATCACCGATTTTATAAGTCTTACCGGTATAGTACAATATACGCTCTGTAAGAGTAGTCTTACCTGCGTCAATATGTGCCATAATACCGATATTTCTGGTTCTTTCCAATGGGAACTCTCTATTAGCCATACTAATAAATCCTCCTTATTACCACTTATAATGTGAGAAAGCCTTATTAGCTTCTGCCATTCTATGAGTTTCGTCCTTCTTCTTAACAGCGCCGCCTGTATTGTTGATAGCGTCTAAAATTTCAGCTGCAAGACGAGCGTCCATAGTCTTTTCTCCGCGCTTTCTGCTGAAAGCAATAAGCCATCTAAGACCTAAAGTCTGTCTTCTTTCAGGCTTTATCTCCATAGGAACCTGATAAGTAGCTCCGCCTACTCTGCGGGCTTTAACTTCAAGAACCGGCATAATATTGCCTAAAGCTTCTTCAAAAGCCTCAAGCGCTGGCTTTCCTGACTTTTCTTCAACCTGGGCAAATGCACCGTAAACGATTTTCTGTGCAACACCCTTTTTACCGTCTAACATAACAGAGTTGATAAGCTTTGTTACAAGCTTACTCTTATACATAGGATCCGGCAGTACTTCTCTCTTTGAAACATGACCTTTTCTTGGCACGATTCTTCCCTCCTTAATCAAAATAATATTAAATCAACGGTACTTGCGGACAATAATTTCCGCTGCACATGCCTTATACTACCAACGAACCTCTGCAATAACAGAATTTATCATTAATGTATGAGGCATAAACCTTAACAAAAAATTTTTACGCTAAAAATTACTTCTTAGCCTTAGCACGCTTAGCGCCGTACTTTGAACGAGCCTGCTTTCTGTCAGCAACACCTGCTGTATCAAGTGTACCTCTGATAATGTGGTAACGTACACCGGGAACGTCCTTAACTCTTCCGCCTCTTAAAAGAACAACACTATGCTCCTGTAAGTTGTGCCCCTCACCTGGAATATAAGCTGTTACTTCAATACCGTTAGAAAGACGAACTCTGGCGATCTTTCTAAGAGCTGAGTTAGGCTTCTTAGGTGTAGCAGTTTTTACAGATGTACAAACGCCACGCTTCTGTGGAGCACTCTGATCTGTCTGCTTTTTCTTAAGAGTATTAAGACCCTTCTGTAATGCAGGGGCTGTAGACTTTGAAACCTTAGTCTGTCTGCCCTTTCTTACTAACTGATTAAATGTTGGCATTAACTGCACCTCCCTTAAAAATAATAAAAACTGTTATTGCGTGAGGTTCATATAAAATTTCCGAACAACACACACAATTGATATTGTAACACCGACGCAGCATAAAGTCAACACTTTTTTAAATTTTTTTACACTTTTTTTGCATTATATTTTTATATGTCCCATTTAATGTTAAAT
>JAUNPM010000031.1 GCA_030536675.1 Clostridia bacterium
CAAATCATAGCACACTTGAGCAATTGCAATTTGCTCTTTTACCCCCTCAATTCCTCTCTCACCGTTTAATTTATCTTCATTTCCCGTTTCAATATATATTTTTTTAGGAGCACCCATTGCAAGAATATCACCCATATCCACATATCTCCACTGGTTAGGTATGAAATTACAGCCACAGCGGTTTTGATAAATAAGAGTATCCTTAAACCCGTGTAAAAACCCGCTTACAACTGTTTCGTTTATTCTGTCACACATTACGGCAAGCCACAGAGCGCTGTGCCCTCCACCCGAAAAGCCACAGCAATTTATTTCGTCATATCCCAATCCGTAAATATACTCTGCAAGACACATATTTTCAAAAAGAATTACTCCCTGCAAACACATTCCAAGGCTTATAAGAGCATTATTAATGTCATTGCACTCTGCTCTGTTATCATTATAAATGCCCAGTGTCCTTTCTCCCGCACCCAATATATCGGGTATATAGACCGCATATCCCTTGTCCATAAGCTCAAAGGCATATGTATAGCTGTATTTTTTTATACTTTCCTTGTAACCTTCCGCTTCATTGCCCACAAGCCCCTCTTTGCCGTCACTTCCGTGTCCGTGTATGGCAATAAAAGCCTTTCCGTTTCTTTTTCCCTTAGCCTTTAAAACATAAAAGGGCATTTCCACATTATTAAATGTGTTTATTTTATATTTTTCTCTTACATAATCACCTTTGTCCACACTTTCCAAAAGCTCCCCTTTAGGTTCTTTTCTTTTTAATCTGTTTATGCCCATTATTTCTTTTATTTTATTTTTTGATTTTTTTGCCCACTTTTCAAATTCATCAATACTGCTGCCCTTAAATCTGAGCAAAGGTTCGTCAGGCATACTTTCCTTAATAAAATCCAATCCGTTATATTTTGTATTCATAAATTAACCCCCGTTACTCATTGATAACCTTATACTACCATAAATCAAATCCTATTTCAATTACATTTTCACTTTAAAGTATAATTGGAAATATAACGTCAATATAGATTGTCAATAAACTAAATTTTCGCAAATTTTTTGAATTCAACGAAAATGTAACTTTCAAAAATTATAAAGCGTCGCAGACTTTAATCCGCAGGTTTGCAATCCCGAAGCATACGGGACTTGCTTTGCGTAGCAAAGTTGCTTGTAAGAGCTTTGCCCGACCGAGGACAGGAACTTTTCTGTGATTTTGGCCTTTTTAAGGTCAAAATTGAGGAAAACTTGGTAGTTCCTACCTTAGCAAACTGCAAGAAATGCAAGCATTTCTTGCAAGGCTGTCAACTTTTTTGACAGCCGGAATTGACAATACAAGGTCAATAATCTATAATAATCATAAGAAGTAATTTTATTTTTACCCAAAGGAGGTTTTGTTATGATCAAGGGTATAGGGACAGACATTATTGAAATATCAAGAATAGCCAAATCACTTGAAAAACAAAGTTTTTTAAATAAAATATTTACTGAAACCGAACAAAGGCTTTACCACGGCATAAATCCTCAGACCCTTGCAGGTAACTTTGCCGCCAAAGAGGCTGTTGCAAAAGCATTCGGCACAGGCTTTTGCGGCTGTTCACCCTTGGAAATTGAAATTTTAAGAGATTCAAAAGGCAAACCTTATGTTAATCTTTACGGCAACGCAAAAGATATATTAAATTCCATAGGAAAAGCCGTTCATATATCCATATCCCACAGCAAAGAAAATGCCGTTGCCTTTGCTGTAATAGATGATTGAGGTGATTTTATGTATAAAGATATTATGTACCTGCTCTCAACACAGGAAATGAAAGAAGCTGAAGAAACAGCCATTTACGAAAAAGGGATACCTTCTCTTATATTAATGGAAAATGCGGCAAGGGGCGCCGTCGATGTAATTATTGACAAAAAGCCCAAAAACGTTATTGTTTTTTCAGGCAAGGGAAATAACGGAGGTGACGGTCTTGCAATTGCCCGCCTTTTAATGACCCACGGAATAAAAACAAAAATAATTTTCATAGGCGACAAAAACAGCGCAACTCCCGACTGCAAAACAAACCTTGAAATACTCCAAAACTATAATGGGGATATTGAATACACAACAGAAAGCATAAATATTAACGATTATGATATTGTTGTTGACGCTCTTATAGGAACAGGTCTTACAAAAAAATTAAGCGACAAATATATTGATATTGTAAATATAATAAATAAAGGAAAATTTATTGTTTCCGTTGACTGCCCCACAGGTGTAAACTGCAACACGGGTAATGATTACGGGATCGCAGTAAATGCTCATATTACAGTTACATTTCATATGGCAAAAACAGGACTTCTTTTATACCCCGCTTATTTGCATACGGGAAAACTTGTTGTTAAACATATTGGAGCACCTTATATAACAAAAAGCTCCGTATTTGTCATTAAAAACGGCAGATCCCTTTTACCGCAGAGAAAGCCTTATTCAAACAAAGGTACCTACGGAAAGGCTCTTTTTGTTTCAGGCTGTGATACAATGGCAGGAGCCGCAGTTATTAACGGAACATCTGCATATATGGCAGGCTGCGGTCTTGTAAACATTTGCTCCACGCCCCACGTAATGGAAGTTATACACAACTCTCTCCCCGAAGCCGTTACCTCCCATGTAAAAAGCATTGACATTAACTACGGCAACGTCATAGCAATAGGCTCAGGCATAGGAATAAGTCCCGAAAGCAAAAGCATTACAGACTATGTTTTAAACAATTCAAAAGTGCCCGTTGTTGCAGATGCCGACGCACTTAACATAATTTCACAAAACGAACCGCTTAAGTATAAGACCTCCGTAATAACTCCTCATATTAAAGAAATGTCAAGGCTTACGGGACTTGATACTGCTTATATAAGAGAAAATATTATTGATACTGCAAAAAATTATGCCAAAAAATACAACACTGTTGTTGTTCTAAAGGATGCACACAGCATTATAGCTTCTCCCGACGGAAAAATATGCATTAATATTACAGGTACCTCCGCAATGAGCAAAGGCGGAAGCGGAGATTCACTTACAGGTGTAATAACGGGACTTATTGCACAGGGAACAGACTGCTTTACTGCTGCCTGCCTTGGCTGCTATTTAAACGGAAAAGCCGGAGAAATTGCCGAAAATGAAAAAAGCTCTTACAGCCTTCTTGCTCTTGACATATCAAAAGCAATACCCAAAGCAATAAACAGCCTGCAATAGATCACATATTTTAAAAGGGTGCGAATTATTCCGCACCCTTTTACACTTAAATTTTTTGTTTTTCCGTAAGTATCAACTTAAGCATTACAGGAGTAATAAGAGTTGTTACAATTACCATAAACACTATTGCAGGGAACATATTTGAATTAAGAAGCCCGCAGTCTGAGCCCTTCTGTGCCACAATAAGAGCCACCTCACCTCTTGATACCATACCTATACCTATTGATAAAGCGTCCTTATTGCTAAATTTACACAGCTTTGCACCTATTCCGCAGCCTATTACCTTAGAAAGAACAGCCACTATCAAAAGCACAATTGCAAATGATATTATGCTTGGATTTTCAACAAGCTCCCCAAGGTTTGTTTTAAGTCCTATGCTTGCAAAAAATATGGGGGAAAAAAACAAATATCCTAAAATATCAAATCTTTGATCTATGTAACCCTTTGAACCGAAAGTGCACAAAATAATTCCCGCAAAATATGCTCCCGTAATATCAGCAACACCAAAAAACTCCTCGGAACAAAAGCTCATTATGAAACAAAAAGCAAGAACATATATAGATATTCTTCTTCTCATTTTTACGCCCTTTAAAAGCTTCTTAACAGTAAACACTGCCCCCGCCGCCGCAAGGACAAATATGAAGAAAAGAATAATTTTTAAAAGCACTATCCAAATTGAAGAGCTGCCTTCTCCGCTCATACTTGTAATTGCCGTAAGCACAACAATTCCTATTATATCATCTATGACCGCAGCTCCCAATATGGTAGTTCCCATTCTTCCCGATAGCTTTCCAAGCTCTCTCAATGTTTCCACGGTTATGCTTACGGAAGTTGCCGTTAATGTAACGCCTACAAATAACGCTTTAAGAAAATCAACAGTCACCTCTCCCTCCGGATTCATTATGTAATATATAAGTGTTCCACCGCCCAAAGGGATTATTACACCTATAAGGGCAACAATGAAAGATGCTATTCCGTTTTCCTTAAGTTCGTTTAAGTCAGTTTCAAGCCCCGAAAGGAACATAAGTATAATTACGCCTATTTCTGCGGTTTTTGTCAAAAAATCAGTCTGATGAACAACACCCAAACAGGAGGGACCCAGTATTATGCCTGCAAGCAAAGCTCCCACAACGGCAGGCATATGAACTTTTCTTGATGCAAGTCCCAAAAATTTTGTTGATAAAAGTATCACGGCAAGTACAGCCAAATAACCGTAATCTCCGTTAAATATACCTTCTATAAATGACATGATCACAACCCCCTCAAATATAATTCAGACAAAAATTATGCAATTTTTAGCATATTTCGTTATTATCAACTATTTTATACCTAAAGTTATGCAATGTCAAATAAAATTTGTATTTTTACGGATTATATTTTATGTAAATTACATATCGATATTAATGCATATTTTATACTTGTCCTTACACTTTTCAATTTCATAGTTACTTGTCATTCCCGATTCATTCATTAAATTTACGGCTTGCTTTAAAGTGTTTGTAAAAAGCCTTAAATCGGTAAATTTCTTTTTAATATTTCTGTGATTTGCCTCTGCGTTGCCGATCATTTTTTCTTTAATTGCTCCGTTTACAAGTATTTCGGTTTTTGCATTGTTCAATTCATATTCCTTCACCTTATCTATAATTTTTTTATGTATTTCACTGTCTTTAGTTTTCAAAAGCAGCTCCGCCTTTTCTCTCGGTATATTTTCTTTTATAAGTGTATTTTTAACCTCCTTGCTGAACACATTCAGCTCAATGTATTTTTTTACATCTTCTGTTCCCATTGATAAAATTTGAGAAATTTCCTCTTCATTGTATCCAAATCCATTGTTAAGTATATTTACTGCGTCTGCCGTTTCAATATAATGAAGATTTTTTCTGTGCATATTTTCCGCTATTGTAAGAGCTGCCGCCTCTCTGTCACCTATTTCCGTAACAATTGCAGGGATGCTTTCAATTCCTGCGATCTTGCAGGCCATAAGCCTCCTTTCTCCGAAAATAAGCTCATATATTTTTTTATTTATAAGCCTTACGCCTATTGGCTGCAAAACACCGTAGTTTTTTATTGACTTGGCAAGCACATCTATACTCCCTCTGTCAAAGCCTGTCCTTGTCTGATAGGGATTGGGAAGTATTTTATTTACAGGCAGGTAAACAAGTCTGTTTTCATAGCCGTATTCCTGACATTTCATTTTATCGCCTCCATAAGTTTATATAACAATTATACCATATTTGCCAAATATTTCCATATATTTATTTCGTCTTTTTGCTCTGCTTTTCGACGAATTATTAAGTCACAAAAATTATGTTAAAAACATATAAATATATCATACTGCAAAAGGGGAATTTTTAATGTATTCAAACAAATATGTTATCGAACTTATAAAGGATGCAATAAACGAAGAAATATCACAAAATAAGTATTATTCGGATCTGGCAAATTCCATAAAAGATATTGATGATAAAAAGGCAATTGAACAAATAAGTTTAGATGAACATAAGCACAGAGAAATGTTTGAAGATATTTATAACAAACTTACAGGCGAAACCTATTCGCCCAAAAACATTCGCTATAAAACAATAGAACCTGTTCTTACAGACAATTTCACAAGCTCCGTTTCAAATGAACTGGAAGCGGTGGATCTGTACAGACCTATTTTGTTTTCACTTGAAAATCAACAGTTTAAAAACTATATAACAGAAATAATAACAGATGAACAAAATCACGCCGCAAGGCTTATTTATATGTACAGCAAATACAGATAATATAATTCTGTAATAAAGCCCCGCAAAAAACGGGGCTTTATTACAATAAAATTTATAATTTTAAATACGGCAGTTTGCCTCAATAATTTCATTTAATGAAATATTTTCATTCCTATATCTGGCATTTGGATTTTTATCCATTACACTCATAGTAATTGCCTTCTTGGGACAATTATTTGCACAGGAAAGGCAAAATTCACAGGTTTCTTTTCTTCTTAATGCCCTGTTATTTTCAATGTAAAAATTACCCACAGGACATACCTTTTCACAAATACCACAGCCAATACATTTATCCGTAACCAAAATCTGCTCACCGTTATTAAATCCGGGCATTTTTGAAGTTGTTTCAATTAAGGTCTTATGTATCTCTCTGTCTTCCTCTGTTGATTTTGGAATATACTCTTTTCTTGCGGCAACATCAGCCAAAGCGTCACTGATCTGTTCATCAACCCTTTTATCAATTGTTTTTTGCTCATCCATATCAAAAACAGGAAGATAATTATCAACCATAAGTATATTTTTTATATAATCAATTCTGATACCACATTCTTTGCCTATATTTTCGGTAAGCTCTGCCGCACCTCCGTGCCTGCATCCATAGGTCAATATCATATAAAAATAATTTGTATTAAATTTGGCTTTCTTCATAAAATCAATAACCATTTTAGGTGGTATATGACAGTATACGGGACATACTATCCCTATCATATCATCTTTAAAAGTCAAATTTTCATTCCCTATTATTTGCGGAATACTTATAGGCTTTTTGTCAAACTGCTTTGCCACATAAAGACTGTTCCCCGTTCCCGTAAAATAAAATATCATAATAAAACTTCCCTTCATTTAATATGGCTGCCGAATTTTCGACAGCCTTAAAAATCATTATAAACGAGTACCGAAAAATTCCACTAGCTTATTTACTTCTTGGTCTACATATTCAGGTACCCAGTATGTTTCAATATGCCTTGCACCCTCAATAAGGAACAGCTCCTTGTCCTCTGTGCCTGTAGCAGCGTCAAAGACCTCCTGTGTCATATCGAGTGTATCCGCTTCACTGCCTGCCATCATTAAAAGAGGTACATTAATAAGCTCTGCATTGTAAGCAGCGTCAAAGTTTACAAGGTCTAAAAGACTGCTTACAGTATAGCTGAATGTTGAGTTTGGATGAGCGTGAGTTTGACCGTAATAAAAATATCCGTCTTTGTAAAGTCCGTCAGGCATTGCATTTGCTTCTTCCTCTGTGGTAGTATCAAGCATATTAGCAGTGTACTGAATTTCTCCCCCTGCTTTTTCCTGTGCTCTTGCTTCTGATGCAGCCTGAAGTCTTTCCTGAATTGTATCGACCTGGCTGTTTTGGAAACCGTTCTTTCTTACAACACCGCTGTTAAACATAGAAAGTGTGGCAGCCGCTTTAAATCTCTTGTCAGTCTGAACAGCCTTTATGGTGTATCCGCCTCCGCCGCAAATACCAAGAGCACCTATTCTCTCACTGTCAACTCCGGGGTACTGTGCAATAATATCAGCCATAGCGTGAATATCCTCAACACGGCTTGCGGGATCGTCCTTAAGTCTTGGAGTTCCCTCACTTCCTCCCTGATAAGCTGCGTCGGCAGTTATGGCAATATATCCGTTTTCAGCCAATCTCTGAGCAAACAAGCCTGCAACCTGCTCCTTAACGCCGCCGTTAGGGTGTGCCACACAAACAGCAGGATAAGAGCCGTTTTCATCATAGCCTGCGGGAGTGTAAACATTAGCTGCGATCTTAATACCGTCACGCTCATATGAAATAGGATGAATATTTACCTCTCCTTCAACATTTTCCGTAATTGCGCCGTCATATACCAAGCCGTACATATTGTCATTATGTGTGTTTTCCGCTTTTATCTCTTCATCTGTTTTAAATACAAAAGCAGCGTTTGAAGTACCTGATGAATTATTATCTGCCTGTGCGGATTCCGTCTGTACCGTATTTTCCGTGCTGCTTGCTGTGCCGTTGCTGCTGCAAGCAGCCATTGAACCTATTATTGCCGCTGTTAAAAATAAAGCCGTTACTTTTCTTTTCATAATTATTTACCTCCGATTTTATAAATATTTTAATTTACTCTTCCTCATCATAAACACTGTTAATTATGTTAAGTGCATTTAAAGTTCTGGGGTATCCCATATATGGCATAATGTCTGTCAACACCTCAAGCATATACTCCTTTGACTTTCCTGCATTCTTATTTCCGTTTGTATGACCTGTAAGCTGAGATTCCGCTCCGCCTAAAGCTGCAATGCATACCCAAGTTAAAAGCTCGTACTGTTCAAGAGTAAGCCCTTCTCTTGTATAAAAATCACCAAAGCAGTAATCAGGCAAAAAGCTTCTTCCAAGTCTTACCTCGCCTTCTTCGGGCTT
This sequence comes from Clostridia bacterium, assembly GCA_030536675.1. Taxonomy (GTDB): domain Bacteria; phylum Bacillota; class Clostridia; order Lachnospirales; family CAG-274; genus Gallispira. The sequence goes on from JAUNPM010000031.1 coordinate 8,384, forward strand.
AGTATCACCTAAGTTGCCAAACAGCTTTGTCTGTGCGGCACTTCCCTCATCAAAACGGCTTTCCTCAGTTACAGTTGCCTGACTTTCGGGAATGTCTATTCCCTTTTCATCAAAAACATCATTTACCACCTGAATGGCTTCAAGAGTCTTTGCTGCGCCTACATAAGGTGTGCAGTGATAAACCGTTTCCGTAATTTCAACAGGTGTAAGCCCTGCATTTAAGGCTGAATAAATATGTGTTTTTAAAACAGTGTTAGTCCCAAGAGTTGTAAGCACTGCAAGAGTTATCATTTCCCTATCCTTATCAGTAAGCTGTCCCTGCTGATAAAGCTCCCCGTAAATCAGCTTATTCACTATGTCATAAAGCTCTGTATCACCTATATTATCGGGGATTTCAGCGTCCTTATATAATTCGTTGAATTTTTCTTCCGCAAGTATTTCTCTTTCGGATTTTTTCTGCTCCACAGTCACACCTGCCCCAAATGCATTAAAGGGCATAATCGTTGTTATCATTGCAGTACTCAATAAAATTGTTACAAATCTTTTCATTTTCATAACCTCCATTTGACATTAATCCAAATTATTATATTCTTCCTGACTTACAGGCTCTAACCAGTTTGTTCCAAATGCTTCCATTCCCTCAACAACCGGACCTGATATTGAAATGTGCGTAAACTGACTGTCTTTAGCTGCACCGTGCCAGTGCTTAACTCCCGCAGGAATAACCACAACATCACCCACATTTATGGTTTCAACATCATTTCCCTCCTGCTGACAGTATCCCTTGCCCATTGTTCCCATAAGTATCTGAACATGGTCGTGAACGTGCCAGTTATTTATACAGCCCTCATCAAATGTAACATTGGCAATTGAAACACCGCCCTCATTAGCGATATTGTTAAGATACACATCACCTGTAAAGTTTTCTGAAGGAAACAATTCCCCAAGCCCGTAAATAGGCTTTGCCTCTGACAGATCTCCGTTGTTTTCAAGTGTAATTTCACTTTCTTCCCTTTTAGCGTCAACAGTCTTTGTTTCGTTATCCCACTGCACTGAATAATTAAGACTTTCGAGGAGATCTCTTGCAGGTATCATTGCCTTACCGTCAATAATTTCAACATTTGTGTCAACATTTTCTCCGTTTATTTTAAGGTCTGCACCATATACATTTGTCAATGCAAGTGCAGCAATTACAGCTGTTGTCAATATAAATCTTTTCATAATTCATAACCTCCCTATTCAATCAAACCGTTTATATTAAGCTCATCAAGAGCGTCTTTTACTTCATCATCCGCATTTACGGCATTGTCACCTTCAATAGTAAAACCGTCAAGTACATTTGCCTCTGCAAGTGCTTCCTTTATATCTCTCACACTGCTTCCCAAACCGCTTCCCTTGTGAGTTGAGAAAGGAATAACTGTCTTTCCGCTGAAATCATACTCTTCAAGGAATGTATAAACAGGCATAGGCGCTGTACCCCACCATATGGGATAGCCTATAAATATTGTGTCATACTCATCAAAATTATCAATATGAGTCTTTAAAGCAGGACGTGCATCTGCATCAAGCTCTTCATCGGCAAGATCCACATTTTCCTCATAATCGGCAGGATAAAGCTCCTCCGTCTGTATACTGAACACATCTCCGCCTATTTCATTATGTATCATATCGGCAACTATTTTAGTATTACCCTCAATTCCTACATTTTGAGGATTAAGACTTGCGGAACTTGTTGCGTCAACAGCGTCATCTGTTTCAATGTTTTCAGCCCTTGAGAAATAAGCAATAAGTATTTTTGAATCTTCTGAAGGAGTTTCTACAGCTTCGGGCTGACTGTTGTCAACAGTTATTTCTTCTGTTTTTTTAATTGTTATACTCCTTGTGTCAGCGTCCCATTCAGTATCAAAGCCAAAGCCCTCGGCAATAAAGCGAATAGGCAGCATTGTTCTTCCGTTTATAATGGCAGGAGCCGTATCAAGAGTTTTATTTTCTCCGTTTAAAACAGCTGTTGTACTGCCTATAACAAGCTCAATACTGTTATTATCATAGCTTAATGATGCCGTCTGTGTATCACTGTTCCATTCAACACTTCCTCCCATAGGCAGCTTAATGCTCTTAAGTATTTCCTTGTGACGGTTTGTAAATATTGTACCCATTAATATAATTCCGTCAACAAAATTATCTTTAAAAGTATTTAAATATTTAAGCTCTTCGTTTTCATTGTTTGCTGTGTTTGCCAGTATGAGCTGATATCCTTCTGCCGAAAGCACACTGCTTATGCCATTTACCATACCACCTATTGAATCCGAGTTGAGCCTTGGTATAATAACACCTATTACCCTTGTTTTTTTCGTCCTCATTGTCTGCGCCTGTGCAGAGGGCACATAACCTGTTTCCTTAATAACTTTTTTTATCCTTTCCCTTTTTTCATCGCTTACATAGCCGTCGTTAAGATATCTTGAAACAGTAGCCCTGGACACTCCCGCAAGCTTTGCAATTTCATTTATTGTCATTACTTATCCCTCATTGCACATTGTTACAAAAAACAACCTCCATTATTTTTTGTAATATCCCTCAAGCCTGTAAATAGGCATACCCTGTTCTGAAAACTTTTTTTCATATTCAGTCATTACATTGCCCTCATAATCACTGTTATGCAAGTCAAGACTAATGTTATGAAGCCTCCAGCCTTTATCTGCAATTTCGTTTAAGCTGAATTCAAACAAAATTTTATTGTCTGTTTTCATAAAAAGCTCGCCGCCATTTTCACCAAAAAGCTCCTCATACAAATTCAGAAAATTTTTATGAGTAAGGCGCCTTTTTGCCCATTTCCTTCTT
>JAUNPM010000324.1 GCA_030536675.1 Clostridia bacterium
GATGAAAATTCATCCTACGATCACCGCTCTGTTATAAATGTTTATGACATTACCGATAAAACAAATGCCGTAAAGCTTAAGGAAGTTGAAATAGAAGGCTATTATGACAGCTCCGTGCAAAACAACGAATTTATTTACCTTATGACAAGGACGCCTATTTCAGACCTTTTTGAAAACGGGCATTATTATCCTCCTTCATACAGAGATTCCATTGTAAGCACTGAATTTCAGCAGCTTTCATATGAAAATATGCAGTATTTCCCTGAAGGAACAGGCAGCGACTATGTTATAGTATCTTCAGTCAATTTAAATGATATTAACTCTCCTTGTAACATAAAATCATATTTAGGCGCAGGAGATAATGTATATATGTCAAATAAAAATATATACATTGCCAAAAACAGATACAATGCCTTTGACTCAAATGAAAATGTTGAAAACACATTTATATACAGATTAGGAATGTTAAACGGCACAATATACACATCAGGAAAAGGCAATGTTAAGGGATATATTCCAAATAAATATTCAATGAATGAATATTCTGGTTATTTCAGACTTGCGGCGGAGTATACAAAACGAGGCGCAAACAAAAGTATAACAAATGTTTATGTTCTCAATAACAACCTTGAAATATGCGGTTATGCAAATGAAATAGTTTCAGGTGCAGAAATCGACACAGCTATTTTTTCAAAAAATATGCTTTTTATTACACCGTCCTCAAAAGGTCAGTCAATATATTCTGTTGACCTTACGGAGCCTACAAATCCACGTGGCAACGGCGTTATAAAAATATCAAACGGTAATCTTCTTATTTATCCCTATGATGATGACCATATTATTACCGTTGATAACGGAAGCAGCAAGCTCTGTGTAAATCTCTATGACATTTCGGATAAGGACAACCCTTTAATGATGTACAGTCAGGAGCTCGGACGTGGAAATATAGAAACAAGTATGTTTAATGATATTTCTTCTTTTTATTTCGATAAAGAAAAAAATATATTTACACTGCCCGTTACCATATATGAAAATGCCGATAAAAAGAATTTAACATTTAACGGCGGCTATATATATAAAGTCGATTTAGATGACGGCTTTCAGAGAATAGGCACTCTTACACTGCCTAATAACAATGCCGTTATAAGACCTTTTAAATATAACGGTAAAATATACAATTTTATGGTAAACAGATCTGTTGTAGTTGATTACGATGACCTTGAAAATATAAATGAATATACATTCGGTTAAAGAGAGGTTTTACCTCTCTTTTTCTATGTGTCAAAAAAGATTCCATTGTGCACAAAGCACAATAAAAAATGTCATTAAGTTACATTTACAAAAATTAAATATATAAACATTAACAGACCTCCAAGAGTCAGACCTAGAAATCTAACATTTGGAGGTCAATTCTTTATTACAAAATATAAATTAAACATCAATTTTTCACAAATTATCTATAATACTTTTAACCTTCGGTCTTAATGATTGACTTATTGGTATGGTTTCGCCATTTGCCATTATAACACTCTTATAATTATACTTTTTTATATGGTTTACATTTATTA
>JAUNPM010000325.1 GCA_030536675.1 Clostridia bacterium
CTGAAAATGACTCTTATGAGCCAATTTATGTTCGTGACTGTAAAATTATAGGAAAGGTTATAGGTTTATTCAGGAGTTATTAATATGGATAATTTTTTAGATTTTTTAGTAAAGAAAGCCGATTTAAACAATAATGAATATTTTAATTATAAAAAAACAAAGCCCGATACAGCTGAAAAAAGTAAAGTTCCTTTATATGATAAAATTCTTGAGCCGTCTGCAAGGGATTATGTTGTTTTTGACCTTGAAACAACAGGTATGAAGCCTTTTTCAAACAAAATTATAGAAATAGGAGCAGTCAAGGTAATTAAGGGTGAAATAACGGATACATTTAGCAGCCTTGTAAATCCCGGAGCATTTGTGCCGCCTTATATTTCAAATATAACACATATTACAAATGAAATGCTTAGGGGTGAAAGATATATAGAAGAGGTTTTGCCTGATTTTGTTGATTTTATTGAGGATCTGCCTCTTATTGCTCATAATGCAAGATTTGATATGTCATTTCTTATTACAAATGCTGCAAGATTAAATATTAAAATGGAAAATTCGGTTATTGATACACTTTATTTAAGCAGGAAATATAACAAGGAATGTGAAAAACATAATCTTGCTTATTTGACTGAGTTTTTTAATATTAAGCTGGAAAATGCCCACAGAGCTTATTATGATGCTCTTGCAACAAACGAGCTTTATAAGATAATTCAGAGGAAATATTGATTGCAAGAAATGCTTTAATTGAAAGAAATGCGTGCATTTCTTTCAGTCAGTTTCTGAAGAGTTTTATGTGTTTTGAACGCATAAGGCTCTTTTTTTTGTGGTGTTTGGGGAAACGAATCAGCGTAAATACAAGCGTTTCAAGGGGATTTACAAAATTTTACAAAATATGACAATATAATATTGACAATTTAACAATTATGGTTTATAATTTATTACAATAGATAATAAAGCACAACGGGAGGTGTGTTTATGTCAAAGGTTAATTTAACTGAACGTGAATATGAGGTTATGGAAATATTGTGGAGGAATCCAAAACCTATGCTTGCATCGGATATTATGGAGGTTACAAAGTCCACTTCAAACAATTCTGTTCATCATATATTAAATAAACTTATGGAAAAGGGCTTTGTGAAGGTAGCGGGAAACGTTAAAGTGGTGAAATCTCAAAGCAGATTATATGCTCCTGCCGTATCTGCTATGGAATATATTGTTATGGAGTCAGATGAAATCTTTAAATCAACAGCAAAGAAATTTGATTTGAAAAGTTTTCTCTTTTGTCTTACAAAAAGTAACAAAAGCAACAAGGGCAGAAATGATGAAATAATAAATGATATTAAAAACTTTATAGAAGAGTATGAAAGTAATGGGAGATGATTCAGTTGATAGATATTACTCCATATTCTTTTCTATGGGTTAATGTGACTACAAGTTTATGTATGTTGATCTATATATTTGCGACAAATCATAAAAATCTGATAGCAAAAATACCAATGTGGGTAACGGTAGTGTTTACATTGGCTGTGAGTGTACGTTTGTTATTTCCTGTGGAGTTTTTGAATGTAAGT
>JAUNPM010000326.1 GCA_030536675.1 Clostridia bacterium
CCGATCCTTCATCAGACAAAGCTGCGCCCCAGCCCCCTACTCTGCTTTTAAGACCCTCTTTGTCGTATACACATACAATAGAGCCTGTACCTGCTATTACACAAAGTCCTTCATCATCTGTCAGCCCCCTGAATACCAACTCCGTATCATTGCAAACATAAGCTCTTGAAATTGGTATACCTGTTTTTCCGATAATTTCACCGTATATTTCCTTGTCCTCTTTTGTATCACAGCCTGCAAGCCCTATTACGGCACCTGCTATATCCGAGGAAGAAATATGAAGCGCTCTCATCATTTCACCCACAGCAAAACAAAGGTTTCTGCGTGCGACATCTATTGATGCCGACTTGTAGTTGGCTGTCCCGAAGCTTTTGTTGTAAAGTATGGTTTTGCTTATACCACAAGCACATATACAGGTTTTTGTACCTCCTCCGTCTATTGATATCCAAATTTTTGACATTTATATCATCCTTTTTCTTCTACTATATCTTGAAGCCAGCATTCATTTTGACTTATCTCCCTGCACATTTGCAAAAGCCCGTCAAATCCATAGTTATAGTCAGTCGTAAAACAAATTTGCGGAATACAGTAAGAAGGCAGGTATTTGAGCATTTCAGCCTCCACAATATTTGTGTCAATATCTTCATATTCCGTGGAATAAAGTACAATCACTTCCGGATTTATAACAGTAGTGCAATCTGAAAGAGTTACACCCAACAGCTTATAAAATGACTCCATATCATTTTTCTTTTTAAGCTCTGTCAACCGACCTTCAAGATTACCTCCGTATTCAGACTGTGCTTTCTCCTCATTTTTTTTAAATAAAGGCATATATCCCAATTCACCTGCAAAGCTGTTATTCCCCTTATATAATTGTCCGTTTATTATAAGCCCCGCACCTATTCTACTGCCAATATATATAAAAAGAATATTGTCAACATTTTGTGTTTTCTTGCTGTAATACCCTACAGTCATTAATTTAACGTCGTTTTCCACAACAACAGGCACACTGTATTTTTCCTCCAGCAGATCCGCCAAAAACACCCCTTTAAGCTCGGGTATTGCGGGAATACTTTCAACTCTTCCGTTTTTAAGCACTCCGCCGGGGATCCCAACGCCTATTGCTTTAGCCTTGGGTGCTGAACTTTTAAGCTCGTCTATTACTGTGTAAAGATCCGTGAGCTTACTTTGGGAATGACAGGGATATTCTGCCTTTGCGATCTCATATCCCAACATATTATAAGCGTTTCCGATCCACTTATTGTCAATAAAATATACGCTAAGCAGAGAACCCACATTCCCGTTTATAATATATGTTTTTGCCCTGCGTCCGACGCTGTTGCTGTTTTGCATACCATTTTCTATCACAACACCGTTTCCAACCAACTCCTCTACAATTTTATTTACCGTAGGCAAACTAAGCTGTGTAATTTGAGCAATTTCAGGCTTTGTAATAGGCCCCTGATTTAATATAAGCTCCTCTACCAACCCGCTGTTATACCATCTTAAGACCTGCGGTTTTCCTGCATAAGCCATTATT
>JAUNPM010000032.1 GCA_030536675.1 Clostridia bacterium
AAAGAATCCTCTTTAACGTCCATATATGTAAATATTTTAACATTGTTATTTATGTGAGGCAGCTTATATGCAGTTGCCGTTGATACAAATATGTTGTACCCTATTCCGTTGTTGTCAACTGTTATATTGTTTTCACCTATATAAACAAGTTCTCCCTTAATATAACTTATCATTTATAATCTCCAATTCCATAAAACCCGTAAACGATTTATTTTTCAACATAAGTGACCACAGAATCAAAATCGTTTCTCTCCGTAGCCTCCGTGTATCCGTCGGCACTAGTATCAATGTCCTTATTTTCTTTACCTATTAATATTACGTCGGAAGCCTCCATATCATCGGGTATTCCAAGCATTTCCTTATATTCAGCCTTCTTATCACCGTTGAAAGCAATTGTAGGTGAAGCTATTATCTTAGTTCCATATCCCAAAGCATTAGCCATAACGCACATATTTTCACAGGCAAGACCTCCGTCAAATTCCGAATCTTCCTTTAATGAAATAACTATTGCAACAGGTGCGTCAGCAATGCCTGCCTTTTGCAGTCCTCCGCTTTGTGCTACTGCTTTTGCCTCCTCAGGCATACCCGAACTCATATCCTCGGCAATTTCGTTAAGTATATTTTTATCCGTTATTACGCTGAAATGCCAAGGCTGTCCGTTCATACCACTGGGGGCATTTATTCCCGCCTCAAGTATTGACTTTATATCCTCATCATTTACCTCTTCATCGGTGAAATACTGAACCGTAGGTATATCCTTTATAAGCTCCGTCAAACTGCTGTCATTTGCCGCTTCACTGCTTTGACCTCCCGTACAGCCTGAAAAAGCAAGTGCCAAAGTAACTCCAGTCAATACAATATAAAATCTTCTTTTCATAAAAATCCCGCCTTTCATTAAAAATATACTTAATTATACAATATCATATGTCCATATTCAATGATTTTAACAAAATATGATCCAATGGGAATAATTTTTAATTTTTTGTTCAAATTACTATTATAAACACCAATAAATTAAAAACACCCGTTTGATTTAAGGAGCATTTTTATGAGAGTATATAAAAAGAAAACCTGTCCCAATTTTAAACCTCTTCCTCAAATTCCCTATATGTTCAGAGATGAGCCAAAATGCAGTCATTGTGCATTTTATTCCGATAAAAGCTGTTACAAAGGCTTTCTTGACACTCTTGATTACGATGATGACAGGCAGTAACCATTGAGCAGTACAATTACAATTCTTTTAAGGCTGTCAACTCAGACAGCCCTTTTATTTTTGATTTCTGAATACCTCTATCATTTCATTTGTAAGACTTATAAGAGAATTGTTTTCGGGAATATCCTCTCTTTCAAACCATACGGCTTCCGAAAGCTCACTTTCATCTCTTACTATTTCACTGCTGCCGTCAACCTCGGCAAAAAATCCCATTAAAAGCGTGTCTGAAAAAGACCATGGCTGATTTTTGTAATATCTGATATTTTTTACACTAAGTCCAACTTCCTCCCTGACCTCACGTCTTACAGTGTCCTCAAAGGTTTCTCCCACCTCCGTATACCCTGCAATAAGAGTATATCTTGCATACTTGCTGTGTTTAGGATTATACTTTGTCAAAAGTATTCTGTTTCCGTCAGTCAATGCCACTATAACACAGGGAGCAATGCCGGGATATACGGTTTTGCCGCAGCTTTCACACACAACAGAACGCTCCATTTTACCTTTTTTCATAGGTGAGCCGCATCTTGAACAAAACCTGTTGTCATTATACCACCTGTGTATTTGTATTGCAGTGACGCCTGCAAACGCTTTCCACATAGGAAAAGCCGTTCTGAAATATTCCTGTCCCTCAAAATGCCAGCCTTCAAACTCTTCATTTTCAGAAGCCTCTGCCATAAACAAATTTGTATCGTCTATTCTAAAAAGAAATTCAGGCTTGCTTTTAACATTGAGCTCTCCAACTGCGGGAAACCAGGTCCTTCCCCCTTCTTCACGCACAAGCACATTATTACCCTTAAAAATAATTAAAATATCCTCACTGTCAGCCTCTTTATTTTCAAACTCAACATAGTATTTATGGGGCGCTATATCCTGTATCATAATATTCCTCCGTATTTCTGCAAAACAAAATAATTTTAATTACCTGTATATTTAACAGTCTGCATATGCTTTACTCAATTATTAATTCCCTTTTAAATTAAGAACAATGCATCCCGCCACAACAAGCACAAGACCTAAAATACCCGTTAGTGACAAGCCCTGTTTAAATACCACTGCCGAAATTATTGCAGTTGCAACAATACCCACACCGCACCACGTAGCATAAGCAATGCCCAAATTTATTTTTAAAAGTGATTTTGAAAAACAAAAAAAGCATACAAAATACAAAATAAGACACAAAACAGTAGGTAATATTTTAGTAAATCCCTCTGATAGCTTAAGCATTGTTGTGGCACAAAGCTCTAGTACTATAGCCGCTCCAAGAAGTATATATGCCATATTTTCACCTCAACATTATATTCAAATCTCAAAAAATCGGGGAACAAGCACTAAATCACTTAAACATATGATTTTGCGGCTCATTCCCCTCTGTAATATTATTTAATACCTATATCGGTTCTAAAATGCTTGTCCTTAAAGTCAACAGCCTTAACACCCTCATAGGCAATTTTTATGGCGTCGTCCAGATCTTTTCCTATTCCCGTGATTCCCAGAACTCTGCCTCCGTTGGTTACAAACTTACCGTCCTTTAAGGCTGTTCCTGCGTGGAACACAATAATGTTGTCCATTTTTTCCGCAGCATCAAGTCCCGTTATTTCATATCCCTTTTTGTAGCTTTCAGGGTATCCTCCGCTTGCAAGCACAACGCAGGCAGCACCATTGTCATACCACTCTACATTTACTTTATCAAGTGTTCCGTCAACACAGGCTTCAAATATTTCCATAAGATCCGTTTTAAGTCTTGGAAGCACCACCTGTGTTTCGGGATCTCCGAAACGGGCATTGTATTCAATGACCTTCATTCCCTTAGGTGTAAGCATAAGCCCAAAGAAAATTATTCCCTTAAATGTTCTGCCCTCTTTATTAAGAGCCTCAACGGTAGGCTTGTATATTGTTTCCATACACTCTTCCGCAAGCTCCTTTGTATAAACCCTTGAAGGAGAAAAAGTTCCCATTCCTCCCGTATTAAGTCCCTTGTCACCGTCTAAAGCTCTCTTGTGATCCTGAGCGGAAACCATAGGCACAATTGTTTTTCCGTCGCAAAAGCTTAAAACAGACATTTCCTGTCCCGTCAAAAATTCTTCTATAACGACCTTATTGCCGCTTTCACCGAATTTTTTGTCAACCATTATTGTTTTAAGTCCTTCTTCCGCCTCTTCCAAGCTATTGCATATAAGCACACCCTTGCCCAGTGCAAGACCGTCTGCCTTTAACACAACAGGGAAATCACCCTTTTTAATATATTCAAGAGCATTTTCATAATTATCAAAGGTTTCATATGCTGCTGTAGGAATATTGTATTTTTTCATTAATTCCTTACTGAAAGCCTTGCTTCCTTCAATAATTGCAGCATTTGCCTTAGGTCCGAATATTTTAAGTCCCTCTGCCTCAAATTTGTCAACAATGCCTCCCACAAGAGGATCGTCCATACCCACTACGGTAAAGTCAATATTGTTTTCTTTGACAAAATCAGCCAGCTTATCAAATTCCATAGCGCCTATGCTTACAAGCTCCGCAATTTGACCTATGCCTCCATTTCCCGGTGCACAATATATTTTATCGACCTTGGGACTTTGGTTTAATTTCCAGCATATGGTATGCTCTCTTCCACCGCTTCCCACAACTAAAACTTTCATATATGTTCTCCTTTTAAGCTACCGCTATACTCTTTTAACAATTCCGTCAACTATCTTTAACCTGTTCTGTGCAAAAAGCTTCACAGCCTCGGGATATATTACCCATTCAGCCTGTTCCATTACTCTTTTCTGAAGAATTTCGGGAGTGTCGTCGTCCTTTACTTCAACGGCCTTCTGCAATATAATAGGTCCTGCGTCACAATCGGCAGTTACAAAATGCACAGTTGCGCCCGTAATCTTAACTCCCGCATTTAATGCCGCTTCGTGTACCCTAAGCCCGTAATATCCCTTGCCGCAAAAGCTTGGTATAAGGGCAGGGTGAATATTTATTATTCTGTTTTCAAATTCATTTATAAACTCACTGCCCAGCACTACCATAAAGCCTGCAAGCACAATAAGGTCTATATTTCTTTCCTTAAAGTATTTAACAAGAGCCCTTTCGTAATCTCCCGCAGCATTAAAATCCTTTTTTCTTATTACGGTATTCTCAATGCCCCTTGCCCTTGCTCTCTCAAGAGCATAAGCACCTTCCTTGCTGCTTACAACGGCAGTAACCTCCGCATCTGTTCCGCCCTTATCAATGGCGTCCAAAATAGCTTGAAGGTTTGTTCCTCCTCCGCTGACCAATGCACCTATTTTTATCATACACAATACCCCGCTTATTGAAGTTCAATATTTATTCCCTGACCTTTTGTTACATTTCCTATTATATAAGCCTTTTCTCCCGCTTCTTCAATAACCCTTAATGCTTTTTCGGCGTCAGCCTTTGCCACTGCAGCAACCATACCTATACCCATATTAAAGGTATTGTACATACTCATTCTTTCAACATTTCCCTTTTCTTCAAGCATCTTAAATATAGGAAGAATATCCCATGTACCCTCTTTAATGTTTACTTTAGTACCCTCAGGCATCATTCTCGGAATATTTTCTATAAAACCGCCGCCTGTAATATGGCTCAAGCCTTTAACGTCCACTTTTTTAATAAGCTCAAGAACAGTCTTTACATATATTTTTGTAGGAACAAGGAGAGCCTCGCCTAATGTTGAACCAAGCTCTTCAACATATGTATCCATACTTTCTTTGTTAATGTCAAAGACCTTTCTTACAAGAGAATATCCGTTTGAATGGATACCGCTTGAGGCAATGCCTATAAGCACATCTCCGTCACATATTCTGCTGCCGTCAACAGCCTTTGTTTTATCCATAATACCTACAGTAAAGCCTGCAAGATCATATTCGTCCACAGGATAAAATCCGGGCATTTCGGCAGTTTCACCGCCTATAAGTGAACAGCCTGCCTGGCGGCAGCCCTCAGCTACACCGCTTACAATTTCAGCAATTTTTTCAGGCTCATTTTTGCCGCAGGCAATATAGTCAAGGAAAAACAAAGGCTCTGCACCGCTGCACACAACATCGTTTACGCACATTGCAACAGCGTCAATACCTATAGTATTATGCTTGTCCGTAACAAAAGCAATTTTAAGCTTTGTTCCCACGCCGTCAGTCCCGCTTACAAGAACAGGCTCCTCCATTTCCTTAGCCTTTGCAATACTGAAAAGTCCGCCAAAGCCTCCAATATCACACAAAACCTCGGGTCTGAAAGTACTTTTAACGTGACCCTTCATTAATTCAACAGCCTTGTATCCTGCCTCTACATCTACACCTGCTGACTTATAATCCATAAGTATTATCCTCCTTAAATTGCATATCGTATTTTATACCTACTATTGTAAACTAAATTTGACAAAATGTCAATCTATCCCAAAGCCTTTTTTACATTGTTTGATTTCCCGCTCCTTTGAATTGTTTATATAGCCCCTGCAATGTTTGAATCTTACAAATAAATTTGCAAAATTCAGCAAGTAAACAAGCCAAATAAAATAAGCGGCGCAGAATCAAAATGATCTGCACCGCTAAGCTATGATCTTCGTCAACCTCACCGTCTGACAAAGAACCAAATTTTCACTTATTTATTATTCGGAAGCAGCCGCCTCTGCGGGAGCGCTTTCCGCAGGTGCTTCGGCTTGAGGTGTTTCAGCTGAATTGTTTGTATCACTGCTTTCACCTGAATTGCCTGACTCATTGCTTTCACCCGATGAATTTGTATTTTCACCTGATGAAGAAGCTGTACCCTCTTCCGAGGATTGATCCTCATCATCGGAGCTGCCGCTTGAGTAGCCTCTTGAAGAGCTTCCCGAACTGCTGCTTGTGCTGTATCCGCTTCCGCTTGAAAATACAGTTCCGCTGTATCCTTTATGACTTGAACAGTATACATCGCCTAAAGACTCTTTGTCAAAATAATCCGTAACGGAAGGACAGCCTGAGCTTGCCAGCTTTCCTGATATTTTACAAACCTTAGCCTTTACTACCGTATCAGGCATTTCAAAATCCTTGACCTCAAGATTTTCGTGTATCTTGCTCATTATTTTCTGCCAAAGCACAATATGCTGTGACTGGTTCACATCACTCATATTTTTAACGGTACTGTCATAGGTATCATATCCAAGCCATATACTGCCCACATAATATGGAGTATATCCCACAAAGGTAAGATCCTTTGAATCAGTAGTCGTACCTGTTTTACCTGCAACGGGCATATCTCCCAATTTAGCCTTTGTACCTGTACCGGATTTAATTGTATCCGTCATCATTTCAGTTAAAATATACCCTGTAGATGATTTTAACACCTGTTTTGTTTCCATTGTGTTTTCCAAAAGCACATTTCCGTCGTGGTCAAGAACCTTGTCATAAAAACAAGGCTTAATATACTGACCCTGATTTGCAATTGTGCCGTATGCCGCAGCTACTTCAAGCTGAGTTACACCGTTTGTCAGTCCTCCCAGTGCCGTTGCTGCGTGATTATCATTTTCAAGAGTTGTGAAACCGAAATTAAGCAAATAATTATAGCAAAGGTCAATTCCCGTTTCAACCATTATTTTAACTGCAACTATATTCATTGAGTTTTTTATACCTGTTCTGGCATTTACTGCGCCTCTGTATCCCGAATACCAGTTCTTGGGAGAATATCCGTCTGCCGTAGTGTAAGGTTCGTCTACAATTGTTGTGGCATTTGTGACCTTTCCCAAATCTATTGCGGGAGCATAAGCCGCCAATATTTTAAATACGGAGCCCGGCTGTCTTTCAGCGTCCGTAGCTCTGTTAAAGCCTCTGTTTACGGTTTTCTCGCCTCTTCCTCCCGCAATGGCTTTTACCTCTCCCGTGTGATAATCCAGTATCACCATTGCCGATTGCGGCTGTTCGCTGTAGTATATTGTTTCGGCAACAATTTCCTGATTTTCCGTAAGCCCCGCTTCAATTTCAGCTCTTTTGGATTCTACCCAGCTTTCGCCTGCCGCCTGGGATCTCACAAACTTGTTATATTGTGAATGTGTTTGTTCTCCCGTTGTTTTATCACCTATTGAAACTCTGTAATCCACACCTATGCTGTAATAAACATAAGGGAAATTACTGTCATCATTATATTCTTCATCAACTATAGCTTGAATATCACTGTCAAGGTTTGAATAAATTTGAAGTCCGCCGTTGTAAATTACATTATTTGCTTCTTCCGATGACCAGTTGTACTTATTCTGCAAGTCCTCGGAGATCTGTGCAACAAGTGCGTCCTCATAATAGCTGTGTATTACGGTATCGGAAGAGCTGTTGCTGTTTGCGGAATCCGTCTTTCTTATATTTGCATATATGTCCTCATTTATTGCACTGTCATATTCTTCCTGTGTGATCCTGCCCTGAGCAAGCATATAATTAAGTATAATTGTTTGACGTCTTCTGTTATTTTCGGGCTGAGTTCTCGGAGAATACAAGCTTGGATTATTAGTTATTCCCGCTAAGCAGGCACATTCCGCAAGAGTAAGCTCACTTGGCTCTTTGCCGAAATAGCCCTCGGCTGCGGTTTTAACACCGCTGTAGCCGTGTCCCAAACCGATCGTGTTAAGATACAGTTCAAGTATGTAATTTTTTGCGGCTTCCTTTGAGCCGTAAGCCTGTTTCAATTCTTTTTCATACTTAAGGGCAAGATATTGCTCCTTTATTTTACTTTTAACATCATTGTGTGTCACTTTTGTTACATTATTTTTAATAAGCTGCTGAGTAATTGTGGAACCGCCCTGCATTTGCTTATGAGTAAGAGTTGAATACACAGCTCTCATAAGACCCTGGAGGTCCACACCGTTATGCTCATAAAATCTCTCGTCCTCTATGGCAATTACCGCCTGCTGCATATACATAGGTATTTGGTCAAGGGTAACATATTCTCTGTTTTCTCCTCCGTGGAGCTTACTGACCTCTTCCTCTTTATCATCATAAATAATTGAAGTATATGTACCCGGCTTAATACTTACTATACCAAGTTCGGGTATGCTGTTTATAATACCCACATATGCGCCCACAAGTCCGCCGCATAGTGCAAACCCAAGCATAATTGCAAGCATAAGTGCAGCAGTCAAAAACATAGTGAATGGCTTTGAGCGTTTTCTTTTATTCCTTTCCTGCTTTGTTCCGCTCATTTCACTTTCCTTTTTGTGTCTATGATGTTTTTTCAAATTATCGCTTTTTTTTCTTTCTTCACTTGTGCCTGCCGCTTCAGCCTCGGCACTTGTTCTTCTCTTTTCTTTTTCAATATTTTTTTTGTAACTTTGAATATCGCTTAAAATCTTCGTTCCGCCCAAATCTTCCCCAATATTCTTATCAGGTGGATTCATAAAATCTTCCTCCTTACATAATCTCTTTCATAATATTATATCAAATTTTAAGCAATATATAAAGAAAAATTTTCATAAATTATTATTACATTATAAAGGTCTTGATTTTATGAAAAAAATATTGTTTTCATTTCTCATATTTACAATACTGGCATTGACCCTCACCGCACTTTCATTTAACCGCTTTATACTGCCCATATTAACGGAAATATCCTCAAAATATGCCATAACACAAATAAACAACGAAATAAACAGGGCTACGGACAGTGTAATTTCAAATATGGGCATTAAATCAAGTGATTTTACCGAGGAAATATCAAACACGGATCTAAGCCACATAAACATAGATTCATTACTTATTAACAGAGTATCAAATAAGATCGTACTCCAAATTTCCGAAAATTTAAATGGGCTTTCAACACATACAATAAAGGTCCCTTCGGGAGCCTTCAGCGGAATACCTCTTTATTCAAGGCTTGGAGTATCAATCCCCTTACATATAACGTCAATGGGTGATGCTTCCGCCGATTATGAAACCTCTCTTTCATCTGCAGGAGTAAATCAGGTCACATATCAGGTATGGCTTAATATAGAATGTAACGTATCCATTGTAAGCCCCGTATTTTCCAAAAACATAACAATAAAAAGGAAACTTATGCTTGTAAACACTGTTTTCAACGGCAAGGTCCCAAACGGTTATGCAAATATAAGCCTTAATTAACTCTTGCAAATTTAATTGTTTTGTGTTATCTTATTAACAGAAAAATAAAACGGGAGAGTGATAAAATGAAATTTACAAAAATGCACGGCTGCGGCAATGATTATGTTTATGTAAACTGCTTTGAAGAAAAAATTACGGATCCTTCAAAGATCTCACAGGCGATCAGTGACAGACATTTCGGCATAGGTTCAGACGGACTTGTGCTCATATGCCCTCCGGACAATTCCGAAAATGACTGTAAAATGAGAATGTTCAACCCTGACGGTTCAGAGGCTGAAATGTGCGGAAATGCCTCAAGGTGTGTAGGCCGCTATGTTTATGACAGAGGGATCGTTAAAAAGAACCCTATTCGTCTTGAAACACTTGCGGGAGTAAAGGTTATTGAGGTTCATCTTAATGAAAAGGGCGAAGCGGAGTTTCTTACGGTAGATATGGGAGAGCCAATTTTAGAGCCTTCCAAAGTTCCCGTAAACGGAGAGCTTTCAGCTTCAAAAATAGACGGAGCAAATGCCGTAATGGACTTAAAGCTCACTTCACAGGATAAAGCCTTTGACTTCACCTGTGTTTCAATGGGTAATCCTCACGCAGTTACCTTTATTGATTCCCCTGTAAAGGATTTTAAGGTTGAATTTTACGGTCCTGCTATTGAAAAGGACAGCGCCTTTCCAAGAAAAACAAATGTGGAATTTGTTGAAGTTGTTGACAGCACACATTTAAATATGAGAGTGTGGGAAAGAGGCACAGGCGAAACGTGGGCTTGCGGCACAGGTACCTGCGCAACAGTAGTAGCAGCCAATTTAAGAGGAATATGTCCGAGAGTGCCTGTTGATGTTAAGCTTTTGGGCGGTACTCTTACTATTGAATGGAATAAGGATGATAATCACGTTTATATGACAGGTCCTGCAACATTTGTATTTGACGGTGTATGGAATGAATAAATTTCTTTTCGATAAAATATACTTTTTTACATTACATAACGAAAGGTTCAAAAAGGCGGCTGTTTTTGTGTCCGAATTTTCAAAGCCTGCCTTTATATTTATATATATTGCGGCAATAGCAGCAGTCATAATAAAAGGTGAGGGAATAGTCAAAATTTTGACTGTTCCTTTCTTTACCCTTTTATTTAACACCATACTCAGAAAAATTTTAAATAAGCCCAGACCCTTTTTAAGAGATGATGTTATCAAACTTACGGAGCATAAAAACAGCGGTTCTTTCCCAAGCAACCACGCCTGCAGCTCCGTTATAATATCACTTTGTTATATTTTGGTTTTTCCCCCTCTTGTGCCTTTGTTTATGCTGTTCTCTTTTTTTACGGGGCTTTCCAGAGTGGCAACGGGAGTTCACTATCCCGCTGATGTTTTTGCAGGCTGGAGCATAAGCATTTTATCTGGAATAATTTTCTTTATATTTTTTTAAAAAAACTCTTGACAAGGCATATAAACTGTGATATACTGATTAAGCGTTGTGAGTGACAGCTCAGCATCAGATTTTGGAGTAGTACCCAAGTGGCTGAAGGGGCTCCCCTGCTAAGGGAGTAGGTCGTTTGCGCGGCGCGAGAGTTCAAATCTCTCCTACTCCGTATTAACTCAGACTTTTGTCTGAGTTTTTTTTGTAAAAGGAGTTTTTTA
>JAUNPM010000033.1:0-3277 GCA_030536675.1 Clostridia bacterium
AAACAATTACGATCACAGTGGAAGATTCTGCAGAAATAACCGAACAAAATACAGAACAAAACACAGACCAAACAGAAGCAGGCTCAACACAGACAGCTGAAGTATGGTTAAACACGGAGCACGCAACAGATGATGAAAATGCCCCTGTTGTTTATTTCACAAATGAAATATCTTCAGACGCCATTATGGAAATTTATTCAAAGCTTGGCTTTGAGCCTGAGGGCAATGTAGCAGTCAAACTTTCAACAGGTGAAGCGGGAGGCAATTACTATCTTGACCCCAACCTTATAAAGGATCTGGTTCAGAGCGTAGATGGCACAATAGTTGAGTGCAACACAGCTTACGGCGGTTCTCGTATAGAAACCGCAATGCACAAGCAGGTTGCTGCAGATCACGGCTTTACTGCAATTGCAGATGTTGACATTATGGACGAAACAGGCTCCATTCAGCTCCCTGTAAGTGATAAGGCTGTAAATCTTAAATATGATGTAGTTGGAAAGAATTATGAAAATTATGATTCAATGATAGTATTATCTCACTTTAAAGGACACGCTATGGGCGGCTTTGGCGGTGCTATTAAGAATATTTCAATAGGCATTAGCTCACCAAGAGGAAAGAATTACATTCATTCCGGCGGTCATAGTGAAACAGGCTTTGACAATGATTCTTATTTAGAAAATTTTGTTGATGCCAATACGGGAACATCTGAAGATGTTGGAGCCAATTTTATGAAGGTTGCCGGCTTAGGTACACAGGATCAATTCCTTGAATCTATGGCAGAGGCTGCACAGGCTGTACATAATGACAAGCAAAAAAACGGAGGGATCGTTTATATAAGTGTTATGAATCATCTTTCAGTAGACTGTGACTGTGACGGCAACCCTGCCGAGCCTGAAATGCACGATGTGGGAATACTTGCATCAACCGATCCTGTAGCTCTTGATCAGGCTTGTGTTGACATTGTTTACAACACAGACAGAGAAGAAAGCGGCGCTTTGATCGAAAGAATGGAATCCAGAAACGGTATCCACACTCTTGAGCACGCAGAAGAAATAGGCTTAGGCTCACGCAGCTACAGACTTGTAAACATCAATGAATAACTCTTTATTAAATATTAAAGAAGTTATTTAACATATCCTATTTAAATAAGCACTTTGTATACCAAAATTTTAAATACGGTGTATATGACTTGCTTTTAGCACCGTGGCTTAAGTCTTTTTAAGGATTTCATTTACGAACATCACACTCAGCCTTTAAAAGACTTAAAAGCCTCGTATAAAACATAACACCGCAAAAAGGAGGATCAAAATGACAGAGATCATAAAACGTGAAGCAATATACCTGTTATATTACTTTGAAATACAGATAAAACAAATTTTACCCTATTGGGCTTTTGGTATTGTTTTAGGCTCAATAATATCTGTATTTGCAAAGAATAAAATACTTAAGGCAGTTGAAAGCCTCAACAATACAAGACTGGGTACGCTGGGTGTTATACCCGCCTCCCTTTTAGGTATAGCCTCACCTCTTTGTATGTACGGCACAATACCCATAGCCGCTTCTCTTGCCAAATTAAAAATGAGAGAAGACTGGATAGGCGCCTTTATGATGAGTTCGATACTCCTTAATCCACAGCTTATAATTTACTCTTCAGCCTTGGGCTTTTATGCCTGTCTGCTGAGAGTTGTATTCTGTACCTTCGGCGGCATATTTGCGGGATTATTAATACGCCTGCTTTTCAAAAACAAAAGCTATTTTAACTTTACAGGCTTTGAAAAAATACATAACAGAGATAATGACCCAAATATGCTTATAAGACTTTTAAAAAATATTTGGAGGAATGTCAAGGCAACGGGTCCCTATTTTTTAATAGGTATTGCACTGACCGCAGTTTACCAGAGATATGTCCCTCAGGATACTTTTGCAAGTCTTTTCGGCGAAAACAACAAAGGCTTTGGTATACTTCTTGCTGCAACAATAGGCGTACCTGTTTATGTGTGCGGAGGCGGGACCATTCCCCTTCTTGCAGAGTGGCTCAGAACAGGTATGAGTATGGGCGCCGGTGTATCCTTTATGATAACCGGCCCCGCCACTAAAATTACAAATCTTTCAGCATTGAAAGCCGTTCTTGGTATAAAGCATTTTGCTATGTATATCTATTTTATTATTATTTATTCAATACTAAGCGGATTTGTAACCGATTATATTTTAGCAAACATATTTTAACAGGCATATGAAATAATTTAATAATTTTTGTATAGGAGGAATATATTATGGCATGTTTTGTAGTACCGGCAGTTGAAGCAGTAATAACAACAGCTGTAACAAAAGTAATTGAAAAAAAGGAAAAAACAGAAGCAAAAAACGAAACCGTTACAGTAAGCGGCGGATTCTCAAAAAAATTAAAGTGGCTCAATAATATGCTTTGGGGCGGTTCTGCTCTTCTTGCTTTTGAACACATTTGGCACGGAGAAGTAGTACCTTGGTTCCCATTTTTAACAAATGCAATTGATCCCGCAAACCGAGCAGAAATGCTTCACGAAATGGCTACGGCAGGTGTTTCTATGACTATACTTGTAACAGCCGTATGGGCAGGCATTGTTGCTGTAACGGGAATTATTTCAAGGAGTGCAGTACCTGCCGAATCAAAATCAGGGAGGAATTAATATGACTCTTTTGATCACCGTTTTTTCGGCAATAGCTGCAACGATCATTTGGTACAATCAGAAATTTGATGACAGAACAAAAACAGGTGTATTGTGCTTTATGTACTGGGGTGCGGCAATTATGTGGTTTGTAGATGCCGTATTTGAATATGCGGAGCTTCAGTCACAGTATTTTACCCCTGCCCTTTCAGATATGGTAAACGATGCCTATTTAGGTCTTTCCGTTACGGCACTGGGACTTATTATCTGGCTTGTTGTTCTTTTAATTTCAGATCCCCAAAAAGTTGTAAGAAACGCACTTATGAAAAAATAATTTATGTATACACTCCGTATGACAGGTCAATGCACATACGGAGTGTATAAAAAAAGGAGCTGAAACCTATGACTTTAAATGAAAAATATGAAAACCTAAAAAATTATATTTCAAGTCTTGAAAGCCTTGCCGTTGCTTTTTCAAGCGGCGTAGACTCCACATTTCTCCTTAAAGCCGCTCACGATGTGCTTGGAGATAATGCTATTGCAGTAACGGCAGTGTCCTGCTCTTTTCCTCAAAGAGAGCTTAAAGAAGCAGAGGATTTTTGTAAAAAAGAAGGAATAAAGCACATTATATT
>JAUNPM010000033.1:3287-9522 GCA_030536675.1 Clostridia bacterium
ATCGGGAGAGCTGGAAAACAAGAACTTCACACAGAATCCCCCAAACAGATGTTATTTTTGCAAGAAAAACACTTTTGAAAATATCATACGTATAGCAAAAGAAAACAATATCAAAAACATTGCCGAAGGCTCAAACACAGATGACAACGGAGATTACAGACCGGGTCTTCAGGCAGTCAAGGAGCTTAATATAACAAGCCCTCTCCGCTATGCCGGGTTGAACAAAAACGAAATCAGAGAGCTTTCAAAAGCCCTTGGTTTAAAAACATATGACAAGCAGTCCTTTGCCTGTCTTGCTTCACGTTTTCCCTACGGAGAAGAGATAACGGAAGAAAAGCTTTTAATGGTGGACAAAGCCGAACAATTGCTTTTAGATATGGGCTTTCATCAATTAAGAGTAAGGATACATAACAAAACAGCAAGAATAGAAGTTGAAGAAAATGAATTTCCAAAGCTCATAGAAAAAGAAAACAGAGAGAAAATAACAGCCGAATTTAAAAAATACGGCTTCACATATATATCAATGGATCTGCAGGGATACAGAACAGGCAGTATGAACGAAACACTGAAAGGACTGTCAAAAAATGAATAAAACCAAAATACGTGAAATACTTGAAAAACTTGCCCAAGGCGCCATAACCGCCGATGAAGCTGAAATTCAGCTTAAATTACAGCCCTTTCAGGATTTGGGCTTTGCAAAAACGGATACCCACAGGGCAATACGTCAGGGTGTTTCGGAGGTAATATACGGAGCGGGAAAAACTCCCGATCAAATTTGTGAAATTTCAAGGTCCCTTATTGAAAACGGACAAAAAAATATTCTTATAACAAGGCTTTCCCCTCAATCAGCGGAAATTATAAAAAATTCCCTTGATTTAAAATATTACGAAATGGGACATATAGGTATAGTGGGAGAAATGCCAAAGCCTGATACAAAAGGAAATATACTCATTGTTACGGCAGGCACGAGTGATATGCCTGTTGCCGAGGAAGCAGCTCTTACAGCCGAATTTTTAGGCAACAAGGTTGTCAGAGTTTATGATGCGGGAGTTGCGGGAATACACAGGCTCCTTTCTCATTCCGAGGACATAATGAAGGCAAACGTTATTATTGCAATAGCAGGTATGGAAGGCGCTCTTGCAAGCGTTGTGGGAGGACTTGCGGACTGTCCCGTTATTGCCGTTCCCACAAGCGTAGGCTACGGAGCAGCCTTCGGAGGAGTTGCCGCACTTTTATCTATGCTTAATTCCTGTGCAAGCGGAGTCACCGTTGTAAATATAGACAATGGCTTCGGAGCTGCCTATTCCGCAAGTATGATAAATCATATGGGAGGTAAATAAATGAAAACATTATATATTGAATGTAATATGGGAGCTGCGGGAGATATGCTTTTAAGCACCCTTTCTGAGCTTCATCCCGATCCCGACGATTTTTTTGAAAGATTAAACAGAGCAGGTATTCCCAATGTTACCTTTGAAAAGGAAACTATTATAAATTTCGGTATAAAAGGCACTCACGTTAAAGTAAAGGTGTATGGAGAGGAAGAAAACGAAAATATGCATTCACATCATCATCACAATCACCTTCACAATATTGAGCACATTATAAACAGCCTTAACATAAACGATAAGGTCAAAAATGATGTAATGTCAGTTTACAAAATTATTGCCGAGGCTGAAGCCTATGTTCACAACAGTACAATAGAAAACATACATTTCCACGAGGTAGGTACCCTTGACGCAATAGCCGACATTACGGGTGTATGTATGCTTATGGACGAGCTTGCACCCGAAAAAATAATATGCTCCCCCATTAACACGGGAAGCGGCTTTGTAAAATGCGCTCACGGAACACTTCCCGTTCCCGCTCCCGCAACGGCATATATATTAAAAAATATTCCCGCCTTCAGCGACGGCACTATGACAGAGCTTACAACACCTACGGGAGCAGCTCTTTTAAAATATTTCAGTAACGAATACGGAAATATGCCACTTATGAAAACAGATAAAATAGGCTACGGCTTCGGAACAAAACAGCTTGAAAAAGCTAATTGCATAAGAGCATTTATGGGTGAAGCCAAAGAAAGCGAAAACGAAATATCAGAGCTTATATGCAATGTTGACGATATGACAGGTGAAGAAATAGGCTTTGCCGTTAAGCAGCTTTTTGAAAACGGCGCTCTTGATGTATTCACAACACCTGTTTGTATGAAGAAAAACCGTCCCGGCATTATGCTCACCTGCATATGCACGGAGGATAAAAAAGACCTTATGCTTAAATTAATATTTATGCATACCTCAACAATAGGAATAAGAGAAAACATATCAAAAAGATACGTACTAAACAGAGAAGAAAAAACAATTGACACAAAATACGGCTCAATACATATAAAAGAATCCACAGGCTACGGTATTTCAAAGTCAAAAGCCGAATATAACGACATTGAAAATATAGCTCTTAAAAATAATATTTCAATAACAGAAGTAAAAAATTCAATAAAAAAATAATGGGAGGTACTTATGAAATACACTAAACTTGGAAATTCGGGAATTGAAATATCCCGCTTATGCTTAGGCTGTATGAGCTTCGGAGATCCCGCAAGCAAAATGCATAAATGGACTTTAGACCCTAATGAAAGCGAAAAGATCATAAAGCACGCTTTAGACATAGGAATCAATTTTTTTGACACTGCAAACTGCTATTCCGCAGGCACAAGCGAGGAATACTTGGGTGCGGCATTAAAAAACAACGTAAGCCGTGATAAAGTTGTAATAGCAACAAAAGTATATTTTAATGAAGGCAAGCTTTCAAAAGATGCAATTTACCGCGAGGTCGACCTCTCTCTTAAAAGACTTGGCACAGATTACATTGATCTGCTTATTATACATCGTTTTGACTATGACACACCAATTGAAGAAACAATGGAGGCTCTTCACAATGTTGTCACTTCAGGGAAGGTACGAGCACTGGGCGCCTCTGCAATGTATGGCTATCAGTTTAACAAAATGCAGTATACGGCAGAGAAGAACAATTTAACTAAATTTGTATCAATGCAAAACCACTACAATCTTCTCTACAGAGAAGATGAAAGAGAATTAATACCAATATGCAACGAGCAAAACGTCGCAAGAACTCCTTACAGTCCTCTTGCGGCAGGACGTCTTTCAAGAGAAAACTGGTCTGCCGATACATTAAGGAGCAAAACCGATGTTACCGCAGAGGGCAAATATGACAGCACAAAGGACGCTGATATTAAAATTGTCAAAAGAGTTGCAGAGCTTGCCCGCCAAAAGGACGTTACAATGACCCAAATCGCCCTTGCTTGGCATTTTGCAAAGGGTGTTGCCTCTCCTATTATAGGAGCCACAAAAGAAAAATATATTGATGATGCGGCAGAAAGCCTTAATGTGACCCTTACAGACCGGGAGATAAAATATATTGAAGAGCTGTATTTGCCTCATAAAATAGTAGGCGCACTGTAAAAACATATTTATATTAAAAACGGTCAAATTACCTTTTACTTGGCAATTTGACCGTTTCTTTTATACTCAATTTTCCTCTTGATTTATATTACCCGTTTCTTCTCCGCCCCCTGCATTATCACTTGGAGCACTGCCTTCATCAGGGCTTTCATTGCTTTCCCCATTATCTGCGGGGCTTGTTTCATTTTCACCTGCCACATCTTCGGAAGTAATATCCTCCGCCGTGTTTTCATCGGCATTATTTTCGTCACCCTCATCGGCTTCATCTGACGTTATCTCCGTGCTTTCATCAGGCTCATATACGGGTATCTCAGGTCTGTTTGCTATGAGATCCATAAGCTCGTGCATATAAGAATCTTCCGTATAGAAATTTTCAACAATTTCGTGATGATACATAACAACAGGCATATTTTCATAACAGTTTTCATATATGGTTTTTGCTGCGTCATTTGGAACATAAACAGAGCCCTCGGAGCCGTCAGTTTTATAAACCACTCCGCCAAAAAGGTTTTTCCACTCTGCGTCGCATATTGCAACCTCACCGTTTACTGCCATAAGATAAGAAACATTTTTACTTTCTCCGTTTTCCGTTACACTTCCGTTTACGGTCTTTGATTTAAGTCTGTAAACGCCTTCAGGTGTACTGTGATCACCGTCATCCTTACCCGTAATGACAGGTGTGGAAAGTATTTGCAGCCCGTCCTTATACATCCAAAGCATTTGATTTGACAGATCCACCTCAATATAGCTGTCACCTATTTCACTGTCATTGTATTTGTTAAATGCAACGACCACTCTTGAATCACCGTCATTTAAAACAGCCTCCGACATACTGCTTACAAGGCTTGCTCTGTCAACTCCCGTTGAAAAGTCCCCTCCCGTTACAGTAACACTGTCACCGTGGAAGGTTTCAAACTCTCTTTTTTCATCACTGTAGCTGTAGCTTTTATCAAGTCTGTCCATATATTTTGAAAAAGCATTTTCATTAAATATAAGAGCACCTGTATTATCAACTGTCAGCCAATCTTTTTTAATATCTACAGGTATTTCAAAAAGATCGTCCGTAACGTTTAATTCAATTTTATTTTTAATTAATTTATTAGCTTCCTTACAGGACTTAATAAGCGTCTTATTGTCCTCTGTAAGCTCAGGCTCTATAAAGCACCCATCTCTGTTTATATCAAGATTTGTATTAAGGCTGTTTACGGAGCTTACCAGCTTATTTACAAAAGCCTCTTTATTTATTTCATCACCGTATACGGCAGGCTTTATTACATAAGCTCCGTCACTGTACTCAAGCCCTGCATTCTCACTTTTTACGGTAGATGTCATACTTAGCACAAGAGAGCTGTTTATAAAGCTGTTCAATACAGAAGCGTCATAATCAAGACCCTTTGAAGTATTTATTGGCTCCGATTCAAAAACAAGTCCCTTTATCCAAGATATTTTTTTCTGATGATCGCATATATCCTGCAAAACAATGCCCATATCTCCGAATTTCATATTAATATCACTGCCGTAAAGCTCATCTACAATAATATCGTTATAAACAATACTAAGCTGATAATCGGAAACCTTTTCCTCCATTATTTCGGATACCTCTGAAACCGTTTTGCCTGAGCAGTCCTCACCGTTAATGACCGTTGAAGGCAAAA
This sequence comes from Clostridia bacterium, assembly GCA_030536675.1. Lineage (GTDB taxonomy): Bacteria > Bacillota > Clostridia > Lachnospirales > CAG-274 > Gallispira. The sequence goes on from JAUNPM010000033.1 coordinate 8,425, forward strand.
ATCTGTTGTTATAATATATATACGATATGCCTAAATGAATTATAATAACAAGCACAACGGCAAAGGAAACAAGCATTACTCTTTCCTTAATAACATCTGCCCTTTTAAGCTCGGGAGAATCCAAATCAATTTCATTTTCATTGCTTATTTTTTCCGTTTCTTCATTTTCCTCTTTTTCCGTTTCGTTACTTTTGTTTTCGGCATTTTCCGCCTTTTTGTTAAAAAACGGATTTTTTATTTTTTCTTTTTTCTTTTGCTTTTTTATTTCCTCTTCTCTTTTTATTTCAGCCTCTATTTCTTCCGTATCCTTTAGAAAATCGCTGTAATTAATTTTTTTGATCTCTTCATCTGCCCCTTGTTTTTCATTCGTATTTTCATTTAATTTATCACTCATATAAACTCTCCAAACATCAGTGTTTCATTTTGATCAAGCCTTATTTCTTTCATATGCGCTTATAGGCTTAAATGCGTCAATTCTGTCGTGATAATAGCATATAACAGGCATATTGACCTTTGCATATTCATATATTTCCGAAACGTCCTTCATAGCTAAATTTATACAGCCGTGAGAACCTCTTGTTTTATAAACGTTTCCGCCAAAACGGCTCTGCCATGTAGCGTCGTGCATACCTATGCCTCTGTTAAAGGGCATCCAATATGAAACGGGAGTTCTGTAGTCTGCCCCAACAAGAGTAACGTTTCTTGACTTTGATTTAAGCCTGTAAACTCCCTGGGGAGTGGCTCTGCTTCCCGGCAGCCCTGTAACAACGGGACAATCCTTTACAAGCACACCGTCTACATACATATAAAGATATTGGTTTGTAAGGTCAATTTCAACATAAGTATCTCCTATACCCGTTGTTTCGCCGTCAAGAGTATTTCTCTTAAAGGATATAACGTCATTTACAGCCTTGTTTTCAAGTATTGCCGCCTTAACGTCTTTTCTTAAGGTTTTTATATCTATGTAAGTTCCGTAATCTCCACCCTTGACCGTTACCGTAGTACCGTGAGATGTTTCAAAACTTCTTTCACTTCCCACGTCGTTATATCTGCTCTCAATAACATCTATTCCGTTATCAATGGTGCTCTCATTGCATA
>JAUNPM010000033.1:9532-10879 GCA_030536675.1 Clostridia bacterium
TTTATAATTTCTCTGTTAAAATTATAATCATAGTCCTCAAGACTTATATTCATACTTTTGCTGTCAAAAAACTCCTGCGCCGTTTCACAGGCTTTTTCCAGCTTTTCCTTTATTTCTTGCGTATATTCATTTTTAACATAACAATCGGATTCCTCAATTACCATTTCGGGAGATAGTGTCTGAACAGCTGAATATATTCTCTGAATATATGTGGCAGGCTCAATTTGATCCGACTTAACAGGAGGAACAACGTCAAATCCCGTCCCGTTATAATATATTGACCCCTGCCTGCTTTTCACGGTAACAGGCAGATTGTAGCCTACCGAATCCCTTATAAAGAAATTTAATTTATGTACGTTATATGTCATTATGTCCATATAATTAAGCTCATATATGTCCTTATGCCCCATAATTGCAGGCAGCCACATAATGTTTGCCTGTTTTTTTACCATTGATGCAAAATACCACTTAGCTTTATAGCTTAATTCAAGTGAAATTTTTTCGGGAGTTATCTTATCAATAATATAACCGCCGTTTACAACATTAAGACTGTAATTGTTTATTTTATTATCATAATAATCACAAACCTCTTCAACACTCATTCCCGAAAAATCAGTCCCGTCAATTACAGTTCCCGGCAAAAACTTACCATTGTATTTAATGTAACCTACGGCAGTGTATAAAATTACCCCTGCGGCAATTATTCCCGTCAAAATTTTAATACCCTTATGGGTCTTTTTTTCTTTTTTTTCTTCCCCTTCACTTCTTCTTGCCACAACTTGGTCTTCATCAAGTTTATTAATAATTTCATTCACACTTTGTGCATTTTCATTTTTGTTACTTCTGTTACTTCTCATTACAATTCTCCCCTTATGTTAATGTTTTTATTTTAATATATTTTTTAATTTATTTCAAGACATATATACAACTTTTTCGACTTTATTAGAAAAATTTAATTATATAGTCTGTTAATTTTCCTTTATATTTGCTCTTGGCAAATTGCGATTGCTGTCACAATTTGCCGTTTTCTCTTAAATTGCAAAATCCCCTGTACTATGACAAGGGATCTCACTTATACCGCCAATCAATATAAAAGACAGCACAATATATAAATTATTTTATACAAAATTTTTGTTTACTTCATTAGCCTATAAACATCTGACTCCAGTACAGAGTTCCTCCGCTTGTTACTCCTATACCCATTTGAGTATAAGAAGAATTTAATATGTTAGCTCTGTGTCCCGATGAATTCATCCACGCATTGAACACAGCTTCTGCCGTTTTCTGACCCTTTGCAATGTTTTCGCCTGCCGTCTTATAGCTTATACCTGCATTTTTTATCATATC
>JAUNPM010000034.1:0-4224 GCA_030536675.1 Clostridia bacterium
AGACCAAAGGGATTTAAAATAACTGTTAAGGAAGTTAGAGTAAGTGCCGGTGCAGGATTTATAGTGGTGTTTACGGGAAATGTAATGGTTATGCCAGGACTTCCAAAGGTTCCCGCTGCAGAAAATATTGACGTTGACAGCAACGGAAATATTACGGGATTATTTTAAAATAAAGGAGAAATGTCAATGAATATAAAAAAGTTGTTTGCTGTAGCTTTAATAGGCTGTGTAATGCTTGCAGGCTGTGGCAAATCTGACAGTTTGCCTGAGAATATGGGAAACACAAACGGTAATATTTCCAATATAGGAAGTGTATGTCAAAGAGGAGATACAGTTTATTATCAAAATGATAAAGATAATTTTTCTATTTACAAATCTGTTAAAGACGGTGAAGGTGAAAAGCTCAACGACGGCACAAGCTATTTTATAAATGTAGTTGGCGATTATGTTTATTATGTACATGAAGATGATGATTTTCACGTATTCAAAATGAAAACAGACGGCAGTGAAAATACCGAAATTATTAAGCAGGCTGCTTATTATATGACGGTTTACAATGATATGATATATTTTGTAAACTATGACGATAATCAGGCTATTTACAGTGCAAAAACAGATGGCAGTGACCTTAAGAAAATTGTTGACTCACAGTGCTATTATTCAATTATTGGTGATGATGGATTACTCTATTATGTAGATTACAGCAACGGAGGAAAGGTTACAAGAGCTAATTTAGACGGTAGCGAACAGACTGTTATAGATGAAAATAACCCTGTTACTGCTGCTTATCTTAACTATTACAAGGGCAAATTGTATTATACAAATGCTACGGAGGCAACGGAAGGAACAGAGGCAACTTATGTTAACAACATTTTCTGTTATGACCTTGAAAGCGGAAGTGTATCAACTATACTTGAAAAAGAGTGTGCCGATGTTAATGTAAGCAATGATAAGATCTATTACTCAAGCCTTGAAGACAACAAGGTGTACAGATGTGATCTTGACGGAGAAAACGAAGAGCTTTTGTATGATAACAATGGTATTTTCTTAAATGTTACAGATGATTATGTATATTGTTTTGTAAAACTTAAGGATGAGGATCCTTATATTGAAAAGGTATCAATTAAAAAGAGCTTTTCTGAAAAAATGAAAACTCTTTACGGCAAGGATTAAGTGTCAAGGATGACGGGCGGACAATTTTCGCCCGTTTTTATATAAATAAAAAAGGAGAATACAAAATGGCAAATATTATAGACGGTAAACTCATATCAATGGACATAAAAAACGAAGTGAAAGAAAAAGCGGCAAAGTTAAAGGAAAAGGGAATTGAGCCCTGTCTTGCGGTTGTTCTGGTTGGTGAGGACCCTGCAAGTCAGGTTTATGTAAGGAATAAGAAAAAGGCTTGTGAATACTGCGGTATAAAGTCATTGAGTTATGAATTAAGCGGGGATACTACAGAAGAAGAGCTTCTTGCTCTCATTGATGAGCTTAATAATAATAAAGAGTGCAACGGAATACTTGTGCAGCTTCCTTTGCCAAAGCATATTGATGAAAATAAGATATTATTGAAAATATTGCCCGAAAAGGATGTAGACGGATTTCACCCTTACAATGTAGGTCTTTTAAGTATTGGAAAGGCTGATTTAAAGGCTTGTACTCCTGCAGGCTGTATTGAGCTTATTAAGAGAAGCGGCGTGGATATTACAGGCAAAAACTGTGTTGTAGTCGGAAGAAGCAACATTGTGGGTAAGCCTGTGGGTATGCTGCTTTTAAGTGAAAATGGAACGGTTACAACCTGCCATTCCAAAACTAATGACATTAAGTTTGTATGCAGACAGGCGGATATTATTGTTGCTGCTGTAGGTATACCTAAGTTTGTTAAAGGGGATATGGTCAAAGAGGGAGTTGTTGTAATAGATGTGGGAATAAACAGAATGGAAAACGGTAAACTTTGTGGTGACGTGGACTTTGAAGAGGTTGAAAAGAAGGCTTCATATATTACTCCTGTGCCGGGTGGAGTAGGACCTATGACCATTGCAATGCTTATGAATAATTGTATTGTTGCCTGCTGCAAGCAAAATAATGTAGTTTGTTAATATAAGGAATTTGTTAATTTATTCTTAAATAGATTTTAATTGTAATTTATATAATTAAATGATATAATACATTTATATTGTTAATGAACAGTAAATCAAATATTATTTTATGAATTGAGTTTGGTTTTCTAAAAAGTAATAAGGAGGATATTGCAATGGAAGATTTAGAAAAGAATGGATGCGGCTGTGGCTGCGGACACGACCACGAACATAAACACAGTGATGACTGTGGCTGCGGACACGATCACGAACACGGTGACGACTGCGGCTGTGGACACGAGCATCAGTATATGACTCTCCAGCTTGAAGATGATACGGAAGTAAGATGTATTGTTATTGGTACATTTGAAATTGAGGAATATCCCGATAAAGAATATATTGCTTTAGTTTCGGAAGACGGCGAAGAGTCATTTATTTACGAGTATACTGAGGCTGATAATGAAGATGGTTTTGAATTAAGCAATATTGAGTCGGATGATGAATTTGAAGTTGTTATAAATGCTATTGATGAAATCCTTAATTCCGAAGAAGAATGGGATGAAGATGATGACTATGAATTTGAAGAAGACGACTGTGAATAATAATTAGCGCAATAAAAGCTCTTATGTCTTACAAAATGGACTTAAGAGCTTTTATGTAAAAAGTTAATAGTAAAAACTTTTGAATAGATCAATATCCGTTTGCTTGTGGTGTGGAAGAATTGCTTGAGCAAGCGGTAAATGACAGTGACAAAATTGATAATAATGTAATGGATGCTAATTTTTTCATTTGAAATTCCCCCTGTTTTATTAAGTGTATTTTGTACATAACTATTAATATAGGAGTAAAGCTATAGTTAAAAGTAGTACAAAGTTATATTATGCTTCTAATATAGCATAATATAAACAATATGTCAATATTTTTGTCGAATTGTGTTGGAAAAAATTAAAATTTTTTGTTATATAAAATTAAACCATATTATTGTTTTCGCTTTTCCAAAAAAGCCGTTCTTTATGCCTGTCACAAATATTATATGTATTTACCAAGCTGTAAATTGGATTTCTTTTGACACCTGGTTTGTGTCCGTAAAATTTATTGTCAAGGCACATAACAAATAAGATAATCAAATCGGAATAGGGATATTGATAATCTATTGAAAAAGAAAATTCGTTTGCTATTATTTGGTCACTTGCCTTTATTAATGCAATTTGTTTATTGTTTTGAGTTATTGAAAAATAATTGCCTCCGTGGGAATATATTTCATAATTGACACTGTTTAAAGTTATGTTAATTGTATTGCTAAACATAACATATTGCATTTTTCCCACAACTATATTGCTTTCTTTAACTTTTGAAAAAGAAAAATGGCTGTATGCTAATTTGAAACAAAATATTATAATTAATGACAAAGTATAATAAAATATATTTTTTGTTTTGAATACAGTGAAAACAAAAAATAAAATACATATGAAATTTATAAGATTATATATACATATATTGTATTTTTTATATAGTATATTTTTCTTATATATTTTGTTTTTTATTATTCCTAAAATATTATTTGATTTATAATATGATCCATAGTATTTATAGCCGAATAAAGTATCTCCCCTATATATCTTCAATATAAAATACCTCCCATAGTTTATTTGTTTTTGTTTAATTGTTTTATTGGATCCCAATCCTTAGGCTTTCTGTTTTCTTGGGAAGGCCACCAAATACAGCCGTTATCTATCCATTTTTTTCTCCACACGGCGTGAGCTTTTTCATAAGAATCATATCCAAAATCATCTAAACCAAATTCAAAACCACAGCAGGGACATATTTCATAAGATCCACTGCCACAAGAATTATATGGAGGTTCGTCTAATCCATCAAAATTGCATACAGGGCATATATATTTATTTTTCGGGTTGTTCAATAGTGGTTTTTTCATAGTTCCTCCAACAAACCTATATTGTGAAAAGATAATAGAATTATTAAATTTTAATAATTTTAAAGATTAATTGCGCCATATTTCATTTATGTTATATTTGCTCAACATTATACCTCCGTTTATTAACTTATGGTATTGCCGATTCAATGATATTCTAATATATAATTGATATAAATAATCAGTTCAAATTTCCATTAACAATATCGTAAACTC
>JAUNPM010000034.1:4234-10831 GCA_030536675.1 Clostridia bacterium
AAGGATAAAATCTTGTATCTAAATTTCTATATATACAATAATACCAATATATACCATCATATTCACCGATTTTAAGAATACGCCTTGTTGTTCCGTCATAAAAGCTAAAAGCTATATCAACATATGAAGTATCATTTGTGTCTATATCAACAGAAGAAGCCATAAGTGATATATATGTATCACTAAGTAGATTAGACTGCAAAAACTCAAAATCACAGTTTAAATTGCCATTGTTTACTGTTTCATCGTTTTCATAAGGAATTTTAATAAGCATTTTATTTATTTTTAAACCAGAAGATAATAATATAAATTTGTTTTTCAAACTTTCACTAACATCAGCCTTATAGCCTTTGTTACTGTAGAAAGTAAGGTCTTTTTGCGGATAGTTAAATGGAATTGAAATTTGTTTATATTCATTGATTTTGTCTATCTCATTTAATTCATATATTAGTTCCGACAAAAATTTTTTATTATTTATATATAATTTTTCAATATCGTTTTTGGTCGTATAAGTAGTTATAACAGGTTCATCCAATTTATCAACGATTTGATTTTCTATTTTAGCAAATTCAACAGACATAATTTTTAAAAATATAAACAATATAAGTATTAAAACAATGAGTGTAATATTAATTATATAGAGTTTTTTCATATAATTCCCCCGTTTATTTAGAGCTGCTTATAGTGTGGTTATATTTAAATGAAAGTAAAATAATAATTTTTTTGGTTTGATTTTAATGCTAATTATACTATTGGGTAAAACTGTATAATTAAATTTGACTACTTCTTGTTTTTAATCTATCATATTCACCATATATTGTCAATACATTTTTAATATATTGTTAAAAATATACAAAAACATTGAGATTTATTTTTAGCTTGATTAAAGTATGGCAATGAATTATAATAAATGTAATGGTAATGTTAAATTATGTTTTAGGGAAAAGGAAAGTTGTTTTATGGATAATAAACGGGATTTTACTCATTTACACGTACATACGGAATTTAGTCTTTTGGACGGCTCTGCAAAAATCAAAGAACTTGTTAAAAGATGTAAAGAGCTTGGTATGGACTCTTTGGCAATAACAGACCACGGTGTAATGTATGGCTGCATAGATTTTTACAAGGCGTGCAAGGCTGAGGGGATAAAGCCTGTTATAGGCTGTGAGGTTTATGTTGCGTCTAAATCAAGATTTGACAAAGAAGCATCTGAGGATAATTTTTATTATCATTTAGTGCTTTTGGCAAAGGACAACAAGGGATATTCTAATTTGACTAAAATGGTGTCATACGGATTTACTGAAGGCTTTTATAAGAAACCCCGTATAGATTTTGAACTGCTTGAAAAGTATCACGAGGGAATAATTGCTTTAAGTGCCTGCCTTGCAGGTCCCGTTGCACGTACAGTGTTAAGAGTGGGATATGACAGAGCTAAGGAAATGGCTTTAAAATACAGCAGCCTTTTTGGCGAAGATTTTTATTTGGAGCTTCAGGATCATGGTATGGCTGAACAGAAACAGGTAAATCAGGCGCTTATGAGGATACACGAAGAAACGGGTATACCTCTTGTGGCAACAAATGATTCCCACTATATAAGGGCAGAGGATGCAGAGGCTCACGACATTCTTTTGTGTATACAGACAGGTGTAACTATAAACACTCCTAACAGAATGAGATATGAGGGCGGGCAGTTTTATTTGAAATCTCCCGAGGAAATGTATTCATTGTTTCCTTATGCAAGGGAGGCTTGCGAAAATACGGTTAAAATTGCCGAAAAGTGTAATGTTGAGTTTGAATTTAATAAGTATAAGCTCCCCCGTTTTGACGTGCCCGAAAATTACACACCTCTTGAATATTTAAGAGAGCTTTGTGAAAAGGGCGTAAAGGAAAGATATGGGGAGTTAAGTGAAAGCCTTAAGGAAAGACTTGATTATGAGCTTGACACAATATCTTCAATGGGCTTTGTGGATTACTTTCTTATTGTATGGGACTTTATAAAGTATGCTAAGGATAATGGCATTGCCGTAGGTCCGGGAAGAGGCTCTGCCGCAGGCTCAATTGTGGCATATTCATTGAGAATAACGGATATTGACCCTATTAAATTTAACCTTATTTTTGAAAGATTTTTAAATCCCGAAAGAGTAACAATGCCTGATATTGATATCGATTTTTGTTATGAAAGACGTCAGGAAGTCATTGATTATGTTATAAAAAAATACGGATCCGAGCAGGTTGCTCAAATAATAACATTTGGTACAATGGCTGCAAAAAATGCCATAAGAGATGTAACACGTGCTCTTGATATGCCTTATTCAGAAGGCGACAGAATTGCCAAAATGATACCAAACGACTTACATATTACAATAGCAGATGCTCTAAAGAAAAATCCTGAGTTTAAAAGCATATATGACAATGAAGAACAGGTGAAAAGAGTTGTAGATATGAGTATGAAACTTGAAGGATTGCCAAGACATACATCTACTCATGCGGCAGGGGTAATTATATCAGATAAGCCTGTAGTTGAGTATGTGCCTCTTAACCTGAACGTAAAGGACGGATCTGTAACAACACAGTATATTATGACTACCTGTGAAGAACTGGGACTGCTTAAAATGGATTTTCTGGGGCTTAGAACCCTTACGGTCATACAGAATGCCTTTAATGAAGTGAACAGAAAATACGGCACCGAGCTTAACGGTGACAACATAGACTACAATGACAGAGAGGTATATGATTTAATATCAAGCGGCAAAACACAGGGGGTGTTTCAGCTTGAAAGTCCCGGTATGACATCGTTTATGAAAGAGCTTAAGCCTGACAGTATCGATGATATTATAGCGGGCATATCTCTTTACAGACCGGGTCCAATGGATTTTATACCTCAGTATATAAAGGGAAAAAATGACAGAAATAACGTAACTTATACTCACCCTCTTCTTGAGCCTATATTAAAGGAAACATACGGCTGTATTGTGTACCAGGAGCAGGTAATGCAGATAGTCAGAGAGCTTGCAGGGTATTCACTTGGAAGAAGTGATATGGTAAGACGAGCTATGTCAAAGAAAAAAGTTGACGTTATGGCAAGAGAAAGAGAGAAATTTATAAACGGTGATGATGAGGTGCCGGGCTGTGTTGCAAAGGGTATAAAAAGTGAGATCGCAAATGAAATATTTGATGAAATGACTGATTTTGCAAAGTATGCCTTTAACAAATCTCATGCTGCCTGTTATGCCGTAGTTGCTTATCAGACTGCATGGCTTAAATGCCATTATCCCGCAGAGTTTATGGCGGCGCTTATGACAAGCGTAATAGGTAATCCCGATAAAGTATCCGCTTATATAGGCACTTGTAAGCAAATGGGAATAAAAGTCTTACCTCCCGATATCAACAGAGGATTTGGCAATTTCTCTACTTGCAGCGAGGGAATATTGTTTTGTCTGTCTGCCGTTAAGTCTGTGGGAAGACAGGTAATTGACGATATTGTAAATGAAAGGGAGAAAAAGGGGAGGTTTGTATCCTTAAGTGATTTTATAAACAGAATGTATGAAAGCATCAATTCAAGGGCTATTGAAAATCTTATACTTTGCGGTGCTTTTGATTCTATGGGAGGCAAAAGATCCCAGTATATGAACATATATGCCTCCCTATATGACGGGGTAAGAAACAATGCAAGGAATAATATTGCGGGACAAATGGACCTGTTTGGTATGAATGATGGGGGAGAAGAAAATAAAAATAACATTGATAATTTACCCGATATGGATGAATTCAGTGATAAATATAAGTTTTCAAAGGAAAAGGAGATATTGGGTGTGTATGTAAGCGGAAATCCTCTTGATAAGTATTGGAATAAGCTAAAAAAATATATAAGCAGGGTAACGACCGATTTTCCTGTGGAAGCGGAAGATTTTAATGATAAAAATAAGGTGGCGGATAGGGAAAGCGTGGTAATTGCAGGCTTTATATCAAGTGTGGTAACTAAGTTTACAAAGAATAATAAGGTTATGGCTTTTATTACAGTTGAGGATATTTTTGGAGCAATTGAAGTTATTATTTTCCCGGATACGTTTAATAAATTTTCTTATATATTGAAGGAAGAAGAAATTGTAATAATAAAAGGAAGAGCCTCAATAGCGGAGGATCAGCCCTCTAAGGTCATATGCGAGGAATTAAAGACTTATGAACAAATAGAGGAATTTGCCAAGACCTTGTGGATAAAGATACCTAAGGGGAGTAATGTTACTGCGGAAAATGTGGCGGGAATCACGTCAAGGTACAGAGGAAATTCAAAGGTAATAATTTATATTGAGGAAACAAAACAAAGGCTTAATGCAAATATTGATAATTATGTTAAATTAGGTGATGATATAATAAGCGAGCTTAAAAGCCTTTTAGGTGAAAATAATGTTTTGGTAAAATAGCATAAGGATATTAGGGTCGAATTTTTCGACAGTAGGAGCGGAGCTGTTACTATGAAAGTGATAGCTCCGCTGCTTTTAAATTGATATTTATTTTGAAAGTGTAACGGCACGCTCTATTGCGTTTTCCATTACTTGGCAGGCAAGAGTGCCCACAACGTTTATATCGGCTTCAAAGTTTCCTACGGAAAGAGCATAAACGCTGTCACCGTCTGCCAATGTGTGGACGGGAGAAATGCGGCGGGCAAGACCGTTTTGCGCCATTGAAGCAACCTTGCAAAGCATAGCCTTTGACAATTTGGCATTTGTAATTATTGCTCCTATGGTCGTGTTGCCTGTAAACTGACTTTTGGGTGCAAGGGATCTATACATTTCTTCTTTAAAGTCAAGAAATTGAGTGCCGTCTTTATTTGTAAGACCTGCGATTTTATTTCCTTTGCTGTCGAAAACATCGCCAAAGGCATTTACAATAACAAGGGCGCCTAATTTAAGCCCGCCTACCTCAACGGCATATATGCCAAGACCTGATTTTTGCGCCTGTGACATACCGTAAAGTTTGCCTACTGCTGCGCCTGTACCTCCGCCTACGGAGCCTTCTTTTATTTCGTTAAGCTCTGAATTTAAGCAGGCTTCATAGCCCATTTTTTTGTCGGGGCGGACTTTGCCGTTTTTATAGGCAAGGTCAAATATACAGCTTTGGCAAACAAGAGGCACAACTCCCACACCTACGTTGAGTCCTATGTTTCTTTCTTCAAGATATTCCATTACACCTGAAGAGGCATCAAGCCCGTAAGCTGAACCTCCGCTTAAAACAAGGGCATTTATAAAATCTGCCTGCATAAGGGGATTTAAAAGGGGCGTTTCTCTTGAAGCCGGTCCGCCCCCTCTTATGTCTACGCCTGCCGCCATTCCTTCTTTTGAAATAATGACTGTTAAGCCTGTGCCGTTTTCAATGTCCTGTGCATTGCCTATGTTTATGTTTCCTATATCGGTCAATTTAATTTCTTTCATTTGTTTCCTCCGTATTTCTTTTAAATTTTAAAAAGTTTTTTATTTTAAATGCAGTGTAAAGCTCATACTTTGTGGTTACTGAATCAAGGTTTATGTTAAAAAGCTCTTTTATTTTTTTTATGCGGTAATTAATAGTGTTTCTGTGACAGTTTGTGACCTCGGCTGTTTTGATTATGCTGTAGTCTGATTCAATGTATTTTTCAAGGGTGTATTCAAAATCGCTGTTGTGCAATTTGTCGTATTGATGTATTTTGCCCAAAGCATTGCCGTAAAAATCGGAAAGAACAGACGTTTCGTTTACGGAAAAAAATATTCCGTAAATTCCAGAATCTTTGAAATACATTATTTTTTTGCCTTTGCTTGTGCCAAATAAAAGAGCGTTTCTGCCTTGGGAGAGGGCATAGGGCAAATTGTAAGCTCCCTTAAAAACAGAGCTTATTCCTATACAAATATCGGGCAAATATTCGCAGATATAAGAGGTAAAGGCATCTATGCTTTTATTTTCCGTAAGTATTACAAAATTGCTGTTATACTGAAACAAGCGGCATTGTGTATTGCTGTTGTTGGAATAGTTTTCAGTGGTTATGTGCAAAAGCCTGTCGGTCACTATATCGGGTTTTGAACGTATATAAAAAAGCACGTAATCTTTATTTAAAAAGTTAAGCTCCGAAAGGTGAGAAATATCGGGTCTGTTCCCCTCGGCTATTTGAATAAGTGCGTCGGAAATAACATCATATTTTTTATTTTCATAAAAGAAACGGTTATATATATCTTCCGCAATGTCTGAAATATGTATATGCCAAGGCATTATAAAAAGGGGCAGCTTGTTTTTGGTGCATAGCTCCTTTACATTGCTTGTGATTTGGGCGGGAGTTATATATTTGCCTGTGTTTATAATAAGTCCGCAGGAATTATGCTGTGAAAGCTTTGTTATAAGCTCTATGAGCCAGCTTTCGTTTTTGCAGCCCAAGCCTGTTGTTATGACAAGCTCTCCGCCTCTTAAAAAGTCTATGTTATATATATCCTCTGTAAAATAGAGCCAGTGTACCGCTTTAAAAAGTCCGTTTTCACCGCTTATTAATTTAAGGCTGTATCTGGATCTTATTTCGTTGTAAAGATCGTTAAGTATAATTGACAAAATAACAGTCCTTTCGGTTTTGGTTTATAT
>JAUNPM010000035.1 GCA_030536675.1 Clostridia bacterium
CACGCTTTCAAGGAGAGCTTCCAAAAACACCTCATTAAATCTCAAAGTGCTTCTTTGAATTTTTTATTTTAACCTTATTTATTTAAGCCTCTCTATTTGCTCCTCAACACTCTTAAGCATATTACTGTATTTCTCAAGCTTAGACCTTTCTTCATTTATAACCTTTTCGGGAGCCTTTGAAACAAAGCCTTCATTTGACAGCTTCTTTTCAACTCTTTCCACTTCTTTGATCAGCTTGTCCTTTTCCTTTGCAAGTCTTTCCTTTTCCTTTGCAATATCCACAAGCTCTGCAAAAGGCATATAAATAACACCGTTGTGAATAGCTGCGGCAACTGCGTCATCACCTACGCCTTCTTTATCTGCCTGTACCTTAACATCACTTGCATAGGCAAGAGGAGCAAAGAACACCTTACCCTTTTCAAATATGCTTCTTACTTCTTCATTTTCACTGACAACTATTACATTTGCCTTTTTGCTTGGAGCAACATTCATTTCAGCTCTTATGTTTCTTATGGACTTTATGGCATCTTTCATAAGCTCAATTGCCTTTTCATCGTCCTTAAAGTCAAGCTCACTCGTGTATTCGGGCCACTTTGAATACATAATGGTTTCTTCCTCGCTCTGAACAGATGTAAATATTTCTTCTGTTACAAAAGGCATAAATGGGTGCAGCATTTTAAGCGCATTTATAAGAACAGTTTTTAATGTATAAAGCGCTGCGTTTCTTGTAGGATCTTCCTTGTCATAAAGTCTTGGCTTAACCATTTCAATATACCAGTCGCAGTATTCGTCCCAAATGAAATCGTATACATTTTGTACGGCAATTCCAAGCTCATAGGCATCAAGATTTGCAGTTACATTTTTTGCAAGAGAATTTACCTTGCTCAATATCCACTTATCAGCTGATGTAAGCTCATCTAAGCCGCACTTTGGATCTTCATCACCAATATGCATCATTACAAATCTGGAAGCATTCCACAGCTTGTTTGCAAAATTCCTGCTGTTTTCAACTCTTTCATTGTAAAATCTCATATCATTTCCCGGTGCATTTCCCGTTATAAGAGTAAGCCTTAAAGCGTCTGCCCCTGACTGCTCTATTATTTCAAGAGGATCAATGCCGTTTCCCAAAGATTTACTCATTTTACGTCCCTGACTGTCCCTTACAAGTCCGTGAATAAGCACTGTTTTAAATGGTACCTGACCCATTTGCTCAAGAGCTGAAAATACCATTCTCACTACCCAGAAGAAAATAATGTCATATCCCGTTACAAGCACGCTTGTAGGGTAGAAGTGCTCAAGCTCGGGAGTTTTTTCAGGCCAGCCCAAGGTTGAAAAGGGCCACAAGGCTGATGAAAACCAAGTATCAAGACAATCCTCGTCCTGAACTAAATGTGTGCCGCCGCATTTAGGGCAGCTTTCGGGCTTAGTCTTTGACACTATAACATTGCCGCAGTCGCAGTAATAAGCAGGTATTCTGTGACCCCACCAAAGCTGTCTTGATATACACCAATCGTGTATGTCCTCAAGCCAGTGTGTGTATATTTTTCCGAACCTGTCGGGAACGAATTTCAAATCACCCTTGTAATAAGCGTCAAGAGCAGGCTTTGCAAGCTCCTCCATTTTTACAAACCACTGCTTTTTAATGAGAGGTTCAATGACAGTATGACATCTGTCGTGTGTACCGACAGCGTGATTTATGTCCTCTTTTCTTATGAAAAGTCCCATTTCATCAAGCTCTTCCACTATCTGCTTTCTTGCCTCATATCTGTCCATACCCTCAAATTTGCCGCCGTTTTTGTTTATTGTGCCGTCATCATTGAGTATATTTATTTTAGGCAAATTGTGTCTTTCACCAACCTCAAAGTCATTAGGGTCGTGAGCGGGAGTGATCTTAACAACACCTGTACCAAATTCCATATCAACATAAGTATCCGCAATAATAGGTATCTCTCTGTCAACAAAAGGCACAACACAGGTCTTTCCCACAACATCCTTATATCTTTCATCATCAGGGTGAACAGCTATTGCAGTATCACCAAGCATTGTTTCGGGTCTTGTTGTTGCAAATTCAAGAAATCTGTCTGTTCCTTTAATAGGATACTTAATATGCCAAAAGCCCCCCTGCTTGTCCTCGTGCTCCACCTCGGCGTCTGAAATGGTAGTCTGACAGCAAGGACACCAGTTTATAAGCTTTTCTCCCTGATAAATATATCCCTTTTCATAGAGATTGCAAAATACTGTTAAAACAGCGTCTGAAAGACCCTCGTCCATAGTAAATCTTTCTCTTTCCCAGTCACAGGAAGAACCTAATTTTTTAAGCTGATTAAGAATTGTGCCGCCGTACTCTTCTTTCCATTCCCAAGCTCTTTTAAGGAATCCCTCTCTTCCCACGTCCTCCTTTGTAAGACCTTCCTCACGCATTTTATTTACAATTTTAACTTCTGTTGAAATTGCTGCGTGATCTGTTCCGGGAAGCCAAAGGGTATTGTAGCCCTGCATTCTCTTCCATCTTATGAGTATATCCTGCATAGTTTCGTCAAGAGCGTGACCCATATGCAAATGTCCCGTAATGTTGGGAGGCGGGATCACTATTGTAAAGGGCTCCTTACTTTTATCGACTTCTGCGTGGAAATAACCCTTTTCAAGCCAGTTTTGATATATTCTCTCTTCTATTGAAGGGTCATAGCTTTTAGCCATTTCTCTCATTTTTTTGTTTCCTCCTGATTATGTGTATTGATTTATATATAAAAAAAGATACCTTCATCACATAAGGACGAAAGTATCCGTGGTACCACCTTAATTTCTGCAAAAGCAGACACTCAAAAGCCTTATTGCGGCAAACACCGAGCTTACTTAATTTCAGCCCAAAGACTCCAAAGCTACCTTCAATAATCCTTAAATCAGAACACCTTTCAGCCCTTGAATGTTCCTCTCTTTGAAGTGTGATTATTTACTCCTCTTCTTCTCAGTCCCATAAAATATTTTAAAAATTTTATTAGCTTATTAACTTAAAAACTCAACAATAGCACCTAAAGCCTCTTTTTCATCTGCTCCGTCAGCACATATTGTAACATTATGACCTGTAAGAGTGCCTATAGATATAACACCCATTATACTTTTTAAATTAATTTCCTTATTGTCCATCATAAGCTTAAGATTGCTTGAAAATCTTCCCGCAGTCTGCACAAGCATAGGTATAGGTCTTTCTATCATACTTGAGCCTACCGTAATGTCTTTCTTAATCATTTTTAATGTCCCCCTTTAAACTTTCTGCAATTTTATGTATTTTATTTAATCTATGATTAACACCATATTTACTGATTGGTGGTATCAGAAACTCGCCTAATTCCTTAAGGCTGCCTTCGGGATTTTCAAGTCTTGCCTCGGCAACAGCCCTAAGATTATCGGACAAATAGTCCAAACCTCTTTTTTCTTTAATATATTGTATATCCTCAATTTGCCTTACAGCAGTATTTACAACTCTGTTTATGTTTGCCGTTTCGCAGTTTACAATTCTGTTTACATTGTTTCTTACTTCTCTTAACACTCTCAGATCTTCAAAACTCAGCAAGGCCTTATATGCAGACATTACATTAAGAAGATCCGCAATTTGTTCAGCATCCTTACAGTATATTACAAACTGCTTTTTTCTTTCCACAGACTTCATATCAACTGAAAATTCATTTATTATTTCAGCCAAATTTTGCAAATGCTCAAAGTCACTGTCAGCAAATTCAATGTGATAATGCTTTTCGGGATCGTTTACGGAACCGCAGCACACAAAAGCCATACGAATATATGCTCTCTTGCAGGAATTGTTTGCAATTATTTTTTTACTTATGAGAGAAGCACCCGATGGATCTGTGCTTGTTCTTATTCCCAAAGCTCTTACTATATTGTCAACACTTTTTTCATCTCTTATTATGATTTCATTGTCAATATATTTTATATTTAGCTCAAACAATTCATTTATAAGTGATACAGCAATTTGTACGACTTCTTTATTGTCATTATGTATGGCTATGAATTTATCATAGCTTTCCGTACTTACAAATCCCCATATATTTATAATTGCCGAAAGCTGTGCCAGCTTACATTTTCTGTCCTTTTCATTTCTTATATTAAGAATAAGCTCTTTTTTAACATCAGACGAAAACGACATACAGCGCACCCTTTAACAAATATTTAACAAGCCCAAGAAAACAAAAAAAACCTCAAGCCCTTAGAAAAACATTGAAAACATACATTTATTAATTAAGTATACTACCTCTTTGCGTCTTTGTCAATATCTCTGTGGGCAATTATTACACTATGCCCTGATTTCTTAAGGCTGTTATAAAGCTCATTGGCTAATGTGACACTTCTGTGCTTTCCTCCTGTGCAGCCAATGGCAATAACTAACTGATTTTTGCCCTCTTTTATATAATTAGGTATCAAAAATTCACATAAATCATTTAATTTATCTCTGAAAATTTTAGCTTCTTCCCATTGCATCACATAATCCCTTACGGCAACGTCATTTCCCGTAAGAGCCTTAAGTTCGTCCACATAGAAAGGATTTGGTATAAACCTTACATCAAAAACAAGGTCAGCGTCACTTGGAATACCATATTTAAAGCCAAAGCTGAGCACGGTTATCATAAGGCTTTCAAAATGCTTTTCTTCAAGAAAAATTTCACTTAACTGTGTCCTTAACTGCCTTGTGAGCATATGAGATGTGTCTATAATGTAGTCAGCCATTTTCTTAATATTTTCAAGCTGCTTTCTTTCGCTTTTGATACCGTCAATAAGCCTTTCTCCCTTTACATTTAGAGGGTGCTGCCTCCTTGATTCCTTGTATCTTTTAAGCAAAACCTCATTTTCACTGTCAAGGTAAAGTATTTCAAAGCTCCTGTTGTCATCGTTTTTTATTTCAGACAATAGGTTGGCAAGATCTCCGAAGAGCTTACCTCCTCTTATGTCAACGCCTATGGCAACATTGTTCATTTCCGAGTTCGGAGCAGAACACAGATCAATAAATTTAGGTATCAGACTTGGGGGCAGATTATCAACACAAAAATAACCAACGTCCTCAAGAAATTTTAAAACGGTACTTTTTCCCGCACCCGACATACCTGTAACTATAACACATCTCATACACATATCACTCCCAACTCTCTTGTATGCCTTTAATTCAAACAGCTCTTAAAGTGTTTTTTTACTTATCTGTTTAAATTTATTTTTCCCCTATTATCCTTACCTCAGGTTCAAGCCTTACTCCGAATTTTTCATATACCCTAAGGGAAACCTTATCCATAAGGCTTATAACGTCCTCAGCCGTTGCCCCGCCTTTGTTCACGACAAAGCCACAGTGCTTTTCGCTAACTTGAGCATTTCCCTGTGAAAAGCCTCTTAAGCCGCTTTCATCTATTAATTTTGCGGCAAAATACCCTTCCGGTCTTTTAAATGTGCTTCCCGCACTTGGCAGCTCCACAGGCTGTTTTGAATTTCTCTGCTCCAAAAGCTCCTTCATTTTTGACTGTATTTCTTCCATATTGCCCTTTTCAAGCTTAATTACAGCTTCAAGGACGATCATATTTTCGTCCATTATGCGGCTTCCTCTGTATCTGAAGCCGCACTCTTCATTTGAAAGGACTTGTATTTTGCCTTTGTTTATTACCCTTACGCTTTCAACTATGTCCTTCATTTCACCGCCGTAAGCACCTGCGTTCATACACACGGCGCCGCCTATAGTGCCCGGTATGCCGCTTAAGCACTCCATTCCCTTTAAAGAATGATTCATAGCTGTTTTGGCGGCAGCGGAAAGCAAAGCACCTGACTGCACTTTTAATGTATTTTCATTTACTTCCGTTTGTGAGTAATTTTTGTAAAGCTGGATAATTACTCCTCTAAAGCCCTTATCTCTTACAAGGAGATTGCTTCCGTTTCCAATAATATAATAAGGAATTTTATTTTCCGTTACATATTTTAAAACAGCCTCAATTTCCTCGGTTTTGGACGGTGTAACAAATATGTCCGCACTTCCGCCAATTCTGAATGTAGTATGCTTATTCATAGGCTCATTTAAAACAACGTTTTCTTTTCCCGCAAGCAATTTCAGATCCTCAGCAGCACTCATTTATCAGATTTCCTCTCTATTGATTTTGCCAAGCATAGCAGCGCCTACAATTCCCGCATCGTTTCCCAATGTGGCAACGCATATTTTGGTCTTAAGCTCGCCGCCGTACACTCTTTCATTTAATATTTTTGTAATAGGCTTTATTAATTTGTCACCCTGTGCACAAACGCCCCCGCCTATTATTATAGTCTCGGGCTGGAATATGTTTACAAGATTAACAAGACCTATTGCCACATACTTTATATACATATCTACAATACCATTTGCGACCTCGTCACCCATATCCGCAGCGTCAAAAACAGTTTTTGCGTCTATGAGCTTAATGTTTCCGTCTACAAGGTCGTATATTTTGCTGTTAGGGTACTTAGCCGCCGCAATTCTTCCCTCACGTCTTAAAGCCGTTGCGGAAGCATAAGCCTCCCAGCAGCCCTTTCTTCCGCAGGTACACTCTTCACCCTCTGCCACAATTACCATATGCCCGGCTTCTCCGCCGCCTCCGAAGGAGCCGTCAAAGACCTTGCCGTTAATGATTATTCCTGCACCTACTCCTGTGCCTATTGTAATATATATTATATTTTTGTTTCCGTATGCCACACCGCATACATTTTCTCCGATTGCCGCACAGTTTGCGTCATTTTCAATATAACAGGGAAGATCTATCCTCTTTTTCATTTCATCAACAACATTCACATTGTTAAAGTTCAGATTGTTTGCATAAAGAGATATACCCTTTTTCTTATCCATTGTTCCGGGCATACCTATACCCACGGCTTCAATGTCCTTTTCGCTTACCTTAAGCTCCGTCATAAGCCTTTTTGAAAGCTCTGCCATATCGTCAATTATGTCCTCTGTTTCTCTTCCGTTCATAGTCGGTGTGGAGGCCTTCACAAGTATATTGCCGTTTTCATCGGTAATACCCGCAGATATATTTGTTCCTCCCAAATCGATACCTAAATACATCATATTGATCACCCCTTCATAGCACTGTTCATTATAGCGTCATTAAGCGCCTTTGCCGCATTGTAGCCCATCTTCTTTTGTCTGCAATTTACAGCTGCCGACTCGCATATTATGGCAAGGTTCCTGCCGGGTCTTACAGGTATTGAATGACATATTACTTTATTACCCAATATGTCCATATATTCCTCTTTTATTCCAAGTCTGTCGTAAACCTTGCCCTTTTCCCAATATTCCAGCTTAATAATAAGGTCTATTTCCTGACTGTCCTTAACTGACTGGACGCCGAACATCTGCTTAACATTTATTATGCCTATACCTCTTACTTCTATGAAATATCTTATAAGCTCGGGGCAAGTCCCCACAAGTGTGCTGTGTGAAACCTTTTTTATTTCAACTGCGTCGTCAGCAACAAGCTCCAAGGCAGCCTCGCTTTTTCCTATTCCGCTTTCTCCCGTTATAAGAACGCCCTCTCCGTAAACGTCCACAAGAACACCGTGTATAGTTGTTCTGGGAGCAAGCTCAACTCTCAGCCACTTTACAAGCTCACTTGTAAAATCGGATGTCTTTTCCTCCGTCTGCAATATAGGTATGTTTCTTTCCTTTGCGTAAAACATCATTTCAGGGTGAGGCATAAGACCTCTGGTTATTACCACAGCGGGCATATCATATTTAAAAAGTTTTTCAAGGGTCTCCTGTCTGAATTCGGGAGTGAGCTTTGATAAATAGCTGTACTCAACCAAACCTATGACCTGTATTCTCTCACTGTCAAAATAATCAAAAAATCCTGCAAGCTGTATAGACGGCCTGTTGACTTCGGGTGTTTCTATATTTATATTTTTTAAATCTATTTCTTCTGTCAAATTTTTAAGCTCAAACTCTTTAACAATTTCACTTAAACTAACTGAATACATATTTCGGCCTCCTTTTAAAAGCAATACTTATACATATTAATTTTACACCAATACACAATATTTTTCAATCACTTTTTTGTAAATTTCTGACAACATTTGTTTCTTGCTTTTAGGAGCAAATTTATTAACCGAATAGGGATCGTGTTTATGCTTATTTTAAGAAAGTACGACAAATTATTTTGTATTGTTGCCTTGCTTTTGAAAATTAAGAAAAATTTTATTGTCCCTTACATATCGCACCCTGCAATACTTCTCACAACCTCTCCCCCGATCAAAAGCCCCGCCGCACTTGGCACAAAACTTATGCTTCCCGGTGTCCTTCTTTTATTTGTCACCTCCTCGCTTTCAAGAGGTGTCAAGGGCTCCTCACTGCTAAAGCAAACCTTGAGCTTTTTTACACCTCTTACTCTAAGCTCCTTTCTCATAACCTTGGCGAGGGGACAAACCGATGTTTTGTAAATATCCGTTATTTCCAGCTTTTCGGGGTGCAGCTTATTCCCCGTTCCCATACAACTTATGACGGGAACATCAAGCTCCAAGCATCTCATAATTATTGCCAGCTTTGCCGTTACAGTATCCACTGCATCTATACAGTAATCATATTTTTTATTTAACACACTGTTTATATTGTCATACAATATAAATTCATTTACACATTCTACAATACACTCACTGTTAATATCCTTTATTCTCTCCTTGGCGGCTTCCGTTTTCATTTTGCCCACATTGCTTTTAAGAGCGATCAACTGTCTGTTAATGTTAGTCAGTGACACCCTGTCATTGTCCACAAGAGTTATTTTCCCAACTCCCGCTCTTGCTGCTGCTTCAACAACAAATGAGCCTACACCTCCTACACCGAATATGATTATGCTTGCATTTTTAAGCCTTTCCACTGCTTCATCACCTATTAACATTCTTGTTCTTTCATACCAAAACATATTTATCCTCCATAATACCTATTTTCCGAGGGGAATACAGTAATTTATTTGTTGCAAAATTTAATTTATTGTGTTACATTAATATTAGCATATTTTTTATATAATATCAATTACGGAGGTTAAACAAATGAAAATTGAAACAAAGTGTATACAGTCAGGCTACACACCTAAGGACGGAGAGCCAAGAGTTCTCCCAATAGTACAGAGCACAACATACAAATATGAATCAACTCAAACAATGGGGGATCTTTTTGATTTAAAAACAGACGGTTTTTTCTATACAAGACTTGCAAACCCTACAGCAGATGCAGTTGAAAAGAAAATAGCCGACCTTGAAGGCGGTGTAGGCGCAATGCTTACATCAGCGGGACAGGCGGCAACTCTCATAGCAATTATGAACATATGCAAGGCAGGAGATCACATTTTAAGCTCTACCACAATTTACGGAGGAACATTTAATTTATTATCCGTTACATTAAAAAAATTCGGTATTGACGTAACATTTGTAGATCCCGATACAAGTCTTGAGGAGCTTCAAGCTCTTGTAAGACCCGAAACAAAAATAATATTCGGCGAAACCCTTGCAAACCCTGCTTTAAAGGTTTTGGATATTGAAAAGTTTGCAAAGCTTGCTCACAGCAACAGCATACCTCTCATTATTGACAATACATTCCCAACTCCCATACTTTGCCGTCCCATTGAATACGGTGCGGATATAGTTATTCATTCCACATCAAAGTATATGGACGGTCACGCAGTAACATTAGGCGGCGTAATAGTAGACAGCGGAAACTTCGACTGGAAAGCAAGCGGAAAATTTGAGGAAATGACTACACCCGATGAAAGCTACCACGGTGTAATTTATACGGAGCACTTCGGCAAAGCCGCTTACATAGCAAAAGCACGTGTACAATTAATGAGAGATTTAGGCTCTGCCCCTTCTCCAATGAACTGCTTCCTTCTCAATCTGGGACTTGAAACACTTCATTTAAGAATGGAAAGACATAGTCAAAACGCCTTAAAGGTTGCGCAGTATCTTGAAAGCAATGACAAAATAGCTTGGGTAAGCTATCCCGGATTGACCTCAAGTCCGGATCATAAACTTGCTCAAAAATATTTACCTCTCGGTTCAAGCGGAGTAATAGCCTTCGGACCAAAGGGAGGAAAAGAAGCCGCTGTTAAATTTATGGACAGCTTAAAGCTTGCAAACATAGTATGCCACGTTGCCGATGCCAGAACAAGCGTGCTTCACCCTGCATCATCAACTCACAGACAGCTTACGGAAAAGCAGCTTGAAGAGTGCGGTGTAAAGCCCGAACTTATAAGAATGTCAGTAGGTATTGAAAATGCAGATGATATAATTGCAGATATAGAACAGGCTCTTAACTGCTGATAAAAATACCCCCTGTGAGCTTCAATCCGCAGGGGGACAAATTTTATTGTCCTTTCTTTGCGAGCTATCATTTAATAAAAGCAATGATCTGCTAAATTCTAATTTAGTAAATTAAAATTCGGAGGTGCAAATAATGCCATATAATTGCAGTTTTAACAAAGAAAACAATCGTTTTAGATATCGAGCAGCAGCAATCATAATCGAAGATGAATGTGTATTGTTTGCAGGAAACTCACTTGAAGATTATTATTACTCCATAGGCGGAGGTGTGTTTATGGGTGAAACGGCTGAAGCTGCCGTTAAACGAGAGGTTTATGAAGAAACAGGTGTAAATTATGAAGTAGAAAGACTTGCCGTCATACATGAAAACTTCTTTTATGGAAGGGGTGGAACATTAGACGGATTACATTGTCATGAAATTGAATTTTATTATTTAATGAAACCAAGAGGAACACAGGAGCTGCACAGTAATA
>JAUNPM010000036.1 GCA_030536675.1 Clostridia bacterium
CACTCTTGTAATGACCTTAGCCTCAATGCCGTTTTCATAAAATGCCGCCTTTATTTCTGTTGAAAAACTTCCTCCTTCCCCATATGAATCCTGCCTGTCGCCTATTACAACGACCTTTGCATTTTTGCAGGCATCCGAAATTTCTTTTCCGTAAAAAGGTCTTATTGCCTGCACTGTAACTGCACCTACTTTATTTCCCTCTGCCCTCATTTTGTCTACTGCCTCTTTTGTTGTATCAAAGGCTGAACCCAAAACAATAAATATAACATCAGCGTCATCACTCATATATTTATTTATTACTTCATATTTTCTCTCGCTTATTTCTTCAAATTTATTAAACTCGTCAAATATTACGTCCTTAGCTTCCTCCATTGCCAATCTAAGCTGATACTTATTATTTATAATATCAGGCTCGTTCATATAAGAGCCTACCGTAACGGGATTTTCCCCGTCAACAACAGTATAAGGCGCTTTGTATTCTCCCACATAGCTTTTGACATCATTTCCATCTTCAAAAACTAAAAGTTTTTTCTTTTGATGACTTGTAAAAAATCCGTCATAAGCTACAATAACAGGCAATTTAACTCTTTCCGCAACCTTAAGCCCTATAATATTAAAATCATAAGCTTCCTGATTGTCCTTTGCAAAAAATATTATCCACCCTGTATTCAAGGCAAACATAATATCACTGTGGTCCCCCTTTATACAAAGAGGTGCGGAAACCGTTCTGCAAGCCACATTCATAACCATAGGCATTCTTGTACCCGACTGTACGGGAAGCTGCTCCAAGGCATATAAAAGACCGTTTGCACTTGTTGCATTTATTACCCTTGCCCCCGTAAGAGTACCTCCGTAGCATATACCGGCGGCGGAATGTTCTCCCTCTGCCGCTATCATTACGGTATTAAGTTCCCCGTTGCTTTTCATAATATCCATTCCCTCAGGGATCTGAGTAGACGGTGTAATGGGATAATACCCCATTAAATGATAATCTATTTGTTTAGCCGCTATGCATACGGCTTCATTAGCTGATTTAAAAACGACCTTCTGATTTAACATAATAACAACCCCTTTTACCCTTCATCATTATTAACATAGCTTTCACTGTTTACCCAGCTGTTTTCACCAATATAGTTAAAATCAAAATCCTTGTTAATAAGATTTATATTGCCTATATTGTCATAATGCTCGCCTTCCTTGGCAGGCACAAGAGCACTTGTGGGACATATTTCAACACATCTTAAACAGCCCTTGCAATGATACAGATCCATTCCCATATTTACACCATCTTTAAATTGAAACACCATATCGGGACACGTTACATCACAAAGTCCGCAGTCTATACACTTTTCTCTTATATAATGAGGCAAAAAGCCTTCTCTTGCTCCTTCAAGATTATTTGTTATTGAATTTGCAAAGCAGGGATTTAAACCGCCTATTGGACTGTTGTCATAGCCTTGGGCTCTTTCCTCATCTCTGTATTCAATGTAGGGATAACTGCTTTTTAATTTTTGCATTTTGACCCTTTCATAGCCTTCCTTAAGAGCTTTCATATTTGCCTGCAGCTTATTGGGGTATCTTGCCCCTACGGTTCTTTTTACAACGTCCTCTCCGAATTCAAGGGGAATAATTCCGCTTGCTTTTATCATAGCACCAAACATTACAATATTAAGTCTTGCCTTACACTCTACTGCTATATCCATTGCATTTAACAGCCACAAATTACAAACGGGCAATTTTAATTTTTCCTTCACCTCATCAAAATCTAAATTTGTGTTTACAACAACATTTGTGCTTTCATTTATTCCCGCAACAGTATTTGGCTTTTCACCTAATGACAGCTTAAACAGTCCAAGTAGATCGGGCTTTCTTACAGGTGCATTTATTCGTATTTCCTTTTTTGAATATCTTATATAGCTTTTTACGGGAGATCCTCTTTTTTCTGAGCCATAGGAAGCAAAGCTCTGAGCCTCAAGCCCCATATACATTGCACCTATTTCGCCAAATAGCTTTCCTATAAGGTTAGCGCCAAATCCTCCTATACTTTCAATTCTTATTTCATAATTTTCTGCGTCCATACAAAAAACCTCCAAACTTGTTTAACTTTTTATTAGTATTCCAAGCAGGAGGTTAATTATGTAATATTCAATTATTTATATTGGCAACATCTAGCTAATATAAATTTCAAAATCAAAATTGTCAAAAATATCAGCCGCTTCGGGAGTATCCAAATATTCGGCAAACTTAACGGCATTGTCCGACGGTTCAAGTCCCTCCTCTTTGTTTAAAAGAGCAACGGAATAAAGCACCTCCGAATTAAGGCTGTCCTTAGGTGCTGCTGCTATTATCTGCACCTTATCGGCATTTGCAATAGCGTCTGTTTCAAAGCAAACACCCACATCACTTTTGCCGTCAGCCACCGAATTAACAGCGTCCAAAGAGCTTTCACAGCTGTTAATATCCATTTTTAGTATATCCTTAAAAACATTAAGATTAATGAATATTTCTCTTGCAAATGCGCCTACAGGCTCACTTTCCTTTGCCATTGCAATGCTTTCAGCCTCGGCAGCCGTATCAAAAGATTTCACAGTTATATCAGACTGCAATTTTTTTATAATAACAATACTGTTTTTTAATATAGGAGTTACATTTTCCTGTTCAAGTAGCTTGTCATCTATAAGAGTGTTTATCTGTTCCTTAGACGAAGGAATGTATATGTCACACTCCGCCCCCTTTTCAATTCTGCTCAAAAGCTCACTTGTGCTTCCCGTAACAACATCTATGTTCACGAAATTTTCTTTTTGATACTCTTCGATCACATCATTTAAAGCACCTTCCAAGCTCACATCGGCAAAGACCTTTATGCTTTCAACAGCTTCCTTTTCTCCGCAGCCTGTCATTATAAATAAAGCCATGATCAACAACAGCATTTTTTTCATAACATCACTCATTCCCCATAATTTCATCCAGTATTCTGTCTGCGGCTTCTCTCTTGCTCATAATAGGCAGCTCCGTTATTTTATTCCTTGTAATTATTGTAATTACATTTGTATTTGTTCCAAAGCCCGCACCCTCTACCTTTAGGTTATTTGCGGCTATCATATCAACATTTTTGCTTTCCAGCTTTTTAAGAGAGTTTTCCGTCATATTTTCCGTTTCCATACTGAACCCGCATAAATACTGATTTTTTTTATGCTCGCCCAAATACTTTAATATGTCCCTTGTCCTTTTAAGCTCTATTTTCATATCCCCGTCTTTTTTCTTTATTTTGTTTTCACTTGTCACAAGGGGAGTATAATCCGCAACGGCAGCAGCCTTTATTACAATATCACAGTCGTCAAAATTTTCCTTTACTGCATTAAACATATCATCGGCACTTTTAACATTTATGACATTAACAAACATAGGCGGCTTTTCCGTCATATTTCCCGCTATCAACGTTACATCGGCACCTCTTAACATAGCCTGTCTTGCAACTGCACAGCCCATTTTACCCGTAGAATGATTTGTTATATATCTTACAGGGTCAATGCTTTCCATTGTTGCTCCTGCCGTAACAAGCACTCTTTTACCCTTCATATCCTTTTCACACTGAAGCTCTCTGTAAACATACTCGGCTATTATTTCAGGCTCTTCCATTTTTCCCTTGCCCATATCACCGCAGGCAAGCATACCACTTTGAGGCTCTATAAAATTGTATCCGAAACCCTTCAGCTTGCTTATATTGTGCTGTACAATAGGATTTTCATACATATTTGTGTTCATTGCCGGAGCAATATACACAGGACACCTGCAAGCCATAACAGTTGTTGAAAGCATATCATCGGCAATACCGTTTGCTATCTTCCCTATAATATTTGCAGTTGCAGGTGCAATTATGACAATATCCGCCTTTTTCGCAAGAGCAATGTGCTCCACCTCGTAAGTTGAAACCTTTTCAAATGTATCCGTTACACACTTGTTTCCCGTAAGCCTTTCAAATGTCAACGGTGTTATAAATTCCGTTGCATTTTTGCTCATTATCACATTTACGTCATATCCGTTGTTTACAAGCAGCCTTGCCGTAAGGGCAGATTTGTAAGCGGCTATTGAACTTGTCACACACAGTAAAACAGATTTAGACAAAATACCACATCCTAAAATGATTTTATTATGATTTTAACATTAATATGAAATTTATGCAACATTAAATTAGGCTAATTTTAAAAATTTATTATTGTCCCATATTGTAAAAAATGGTATAATTTATGTAAATATTATATAATGGGAGGTAAAGGAAATGATTATTTTTAACAAAATTCAGGCAATTAAAATTAACTCTATAGAGCTGTTTTTAAAGTTTTTAATATGCACAGCAGCGGCTGTTTTTATACAAAGCGCCTTTGTTTTCGGAGCAGACTATGTGGAATTTGGCAGCTATCCTCAAAGTCATATTAATCCAACCTCCGAAATTGAAAACGCCGCTTACAATTCCGATAACGATGCTCAGATAGGCAATGATAAATACCGTAGGGTATTAAACTCCGATGGAGAGTATGAATATTTTAAATATGAGCCTTTATACTGGGAGATCATAAATACCGACAGCAAAACCATTCTCCTTTCCAAGAATATAATTGACAGCCAACCATATGATCAACAGGAGGACAAGTATGTTGATTTTAACGGAGGACTTAAATATGCCGATGCTGTAACGTGGGAGGAATCCTCCATACGCAGCTGGCTCAATTCCCAATTTTACAACATTGCTTTTTCCTCCGATGAAAAAGCAAAAATAAATAAAATTTCTTATGATAATGTTCAGCTTCTTGGAGTTTCTCAAGCTGAAAACATGGATACCTCTTCTCTAAAAAAGAATTGCTCTGACTATGCTCTTGCTATGGGAGTCAAAACCTACGATGGAATATACTCTGACAATAATGGCAGCTGGCTTTTAAAAGATACAAGCCCTATAGTAGACAGTAATATATGTCACGTTTTATACGATGGCACTATCAATAAAGGCATAACCGTTCTTGTATCCGATGAGGGCTATGGAATTGTTCCCTGTATAAGTCTTTCTTCTATGGACGGGCTATCAAACTATACAGAGGATAAAGAAAATGAAATTTATGTTTATAAGCCCAATGGCGAAACTTCAAAAATCACCGAGGCTCAAAGAGAAAGCTATTTAAATTCAGGGTGGTATGAGACCCTAGATGAAGCAAAAATACACCTTGGAGATATGATAAACGAAAATTTCAAAAAACTGTCCGTTTATGAGCTTTATTCTCCTTTTGTTTCAAATTACGCCTCTGGATCACAGGGAATAATAAATTTAAGCTGTGAAGATATGAATCTTTCAAAAACAGACATTATAAAATTTCTGTATCCTTTAGTAAACGAAGCTCTAACAGGACAACCTTCTGATTATATGGAAATTTCCGTTAAATTTTATTATGACGCTTCATATGGAACATCTTTAAATGACTTTGCGAAAAATTTTGCCGATTCCGCACTTGATGCAATTTATACCTGTTGGACAAACTGGGGTGGTATTATAAATACAGCAAATTCTACCTATGGATACGACGGCAATACCTTTAATATTACTGTACATTTGACTATAAATTGTGCTGCAAACGATTATTATAACAAGCTGAATGAAATAGCTTCTGCCGCAAAAATCTATTCCAACACACCCTTGGGACAAATTCAGTATATAAGAAACTATCTTGCAGAAAACGCTCATTATGAGCCAAAATTAATAAGTAATAGTCCAAGCAGTATTTTACTTCATGGTGAAGGAGTGTGCGGAAATTATGCCAACGCTGTCAAGGACTTATGCTTTATGCTTGATATACCCTGTTTTGTAATTTCAAACTCAGAACAAAATCACGCAAAGAACTGTCTTTTTATTGAAGGCTCATGGTATAAATTGGATACAACAGGTATATCTGACTCATCATACAGCATAAACGGGGAGTACAGAGAATTTACTCAAGGCAAATTCACCGACAGCGAAGCAAAAGCAGACAATGTCAGCTTCTTGGATGATGACATTGGTTCCTCCTCATTAAAATACGGAGCAAACAAAGGAGATGACGTAAACAAAGAAGATTTTGCAATCATTAAAAACCTGTTTGAAAAAGGCTTTACGGCATCAGATTTCAAAAATAGATTTACAATTCCCCAAAAAGAAGCCGATAATTCAGTAAGAGTAGTTGTAAACGGAACTACAATTCTTGCTCAAAAAGAAGCCTATATAGAAAACGGAAGAATACTTATTCCTATGAGAATTATATTTGAAAATTTAGGCGCTGAAGTAAGCTGGGATGCTGAAACCAAAACAGTGACCGCAATAAAAGATAATACTACCGTAAAATTACAAGTAGGCAGCAATATTATGTATATAAACAATTCTCCCGTAACTATGGACACAACAGTAAAAACAGTAAACGGAGAAACTCTGGTGTCCGTACGAGCAGTGTCAGAGGCATTCAATGCCGAAACTAATTGGGACAGCATAACTAGAACAGTAAATATACTTGGCTAAATAATCATACACAAAAAGCTGTATAACAACGATATTTATATCACGCAATAAAAAGGGTTGTATAATATTGGGTGTGGTTTGAAAAAACTCCCCAAATATTATACAACCAATATTTTCTACTCCTGATAAATGCCTAATAAGCATCGTGACATCTATATTATCATTTAACGAGATCCACACCCTATCCACTGCACCATTGGTTTTGCGATCATATCATAAATAACATTATTCCCCCACTCCACCAATGTTTAAAATAATACCCACATTTATTCTGCATATTTTTTTGCAGCATCATAAGGAACAAATTCATTATAAAGATACCATTCTGACTAACCAAAAATTGAATACTGCCCCCAAATCATTAACATTATTAGTAGCATTATCACTTGTAATTTGCTATTAACAGTCAAAATTAGCTGTACCATTTATACGCGCCATAACATTTATGTATAAAAACACTATAGCCAAACTACACACAATTAGTATATAAATAATAACACCTATGAAATATTGTTAATGCCGTTTTTCATCGCAATTCCTCCATATTTCATATCCAAAATGTAATTAATATTTTACCAAGTTGTAAATACAGACGTTGGATTTACCGCAGTTCCATTTTTCTTAACTTCCAAGTGCATATGCGGACCACTTGCATTTCCTGTACTTCCTGTATAACCAATCAATTCCCCTTGCTTGACTGTTTTAGTTTTAATTGTTATTGATTTGCATGTATATTTACTTGCACCACATGGATATGACAATGAAGAAGTGTATTGAAGAGCTACACCATTAAATCCGCTTAAATGGGCACATCTGACTGTATACGTTCCATCACTTGATGTAAAATCAATATAATTACCATAACTTGCAAGTTTACCATACGATGTGGCATAACATTGCTTAAAAGCTACCGTACCATTCGATGGTGCATATAAGGCAGTTCCGGAAGAAGCAACATAATCACAGTAATATCCATTTGTTTTAACACTTGAGGATCTTGTTATACTCCCCTTTAATGGATATAGTAATGTATTTGTAGGCTTAGATTCTAAAACTCTGTATGCATCTCCTTGTGATATTTCAGTTGAATTTTTATATACAATTTTTATCTGAAGCGCTTCCATTTGAGCTCCCCCGCCCGTTGTCCCTGCCATACCTCCGTTTTTTGTCCAACCCATCCAACCTATTTCTTCAACATGAGCACGGTAATAAACATCATAATATTTTGTCATATCTCCTGTCAGCTCTATTTGCACGCATTCTATAGGCAACGTTTGCCCCGTAGTTCCCGCTATCGCCCCGTCATTTACCCAATTCTGCCAGCCCACATTAGAAATATGTGTTCTATATCTAATACCTCCTAATAGGTTGCTGTTTTTGGGATCAACAGTTAATTGAACAGCCTCTAATGCTTTCCCTTCACCTACAGTTCCTATTGTATCAGTTAACCCAACATAAGGCAGCCAACCGTTTAACGAAATATGTGCTCTTGCAGCTAAATTAGGTAACATAACATTATATACATTTGTATATTTTCTTGAAGTATCCTTTTTTACAAGCCTTACCTGTAAAGCTTCTGCTTGTTGTGCTAAACCTACACTTCCCGATATTTCGCCATCAGCACACCAACCAAGCCAACCTACACCTGTAATATGTGTCCTGTATTCAACAGAATATGTATCTGAAATAGCTCCTTTTAATCTTATTCTAATTGCTTCAATAGGTAAAGTTTTACCGGTAGTCCCTGCCAAATTTCCATTGCTGACCCAATTTTGCCACCCCACACTCTGAACGTGTGCACAATATTCAATGCTTCCGTCAATTCCTCCTGCTAACTTTAATCTTACAGCTTCTAGTCCTTTTTCCTGTCCCGTAGTTCCAATAGTAGCTCCGGATTTTATGTTATTTTGCCAACCAACACCTTCGATATGCCCATAACCTATAATATTTACATCTGCAAGTATAGCTCCAACATCAATAATATCCATATTTCCGTCTTTGTTTATGTCAGCATTTGACAAATTTAATTTTGAAGCTGATGTTGCACCCGATAAATATTTAAGTAATAAGGCGGCGTCAATCTTATCATTACTTCCATCACCGTTTATATCTGTATATGATAATTGAACCTCCGCTTTAACAACAACAGCTTCACAGAAAAACATCATCCAAAATATACTTATAATAATTATTTTTAAATAACGCACATTAATTTTCTCCCTTATTTTTTCAATAATTATTTTTATAAGCAAAGTGTAACCTTTCTAAACTCCGCTTTAATATAAAGATCTTACAATAATTTTAATACCCATTAATCATAACTGTATGTTTCACCATAATCATCCTGATAATATCCACCCATATCTCTCAAATTTCTCATTTCACCATTCACATATATGTAAGGCTTATTGCTTGCATTCATCAGCACCTTATAATTTTCTCTTCCCTTACCTTCAACATATTCGGGATATTTTCTATTTTTCATAGCTACGGCTTTATCTACGCCTAACAGCTTGCCGACAAGCCAAAACCAAATATAAAAGAAAATAAATAAAACTTTTAAATAACTCTTAAATCCAACTTTTACAAACAATTTCATATGTGCCTTGTTGTTATTGCATTTCTTTTTTTCCGATTTATAGAGCACAACAGCTAAAAATACACATAAAGCATATCCTATAATTACACTTATCCCTTCTGTAATATCATTTTGTGAGATCATATGTGTCGTCTGACCTCCAACCTTATTACCAATTGTCATACATATTGATGCAATCAATCCTATTGGTGCAAGTATCGTATTAGCCGCCGCCATAAACCAAATTCCTGCTTTCCACTTAGATATTCCCATATTTTTTCTCCTTTCAACCATTAATAAATAAAAATAAATTTAATCAGCACAAGCTCATATACCCACCTTTGCAGACATAAAAGCTCTGATTCCTGTTGATATTGTCATATCTACACAACAGCTCAACATAATAACTTTAACATTTAAAACCTCCTATTCTTTAATGACAGTATATAAATCCACTATTCCTAATTTAATAAGATCTTATTTATACACTTCATTAAAAACTTATTATCTTTATACAAAAATTTTAAACCATACAACCCAAACCTTCAATACTTCACACTCAATTTACAAAATAACCTATTTTTTGTAAATTAAATTAATATTTACATTTCGCAAAATTTAATGTATAATTTTATAAAACAAGAGGTGATGTTATGGAATATGTTATAGAAAAAATATTAAAAATTTTAGAAGAAAACAATATTACGGTTTACTCCTTGGCTAAGTCCAGCGGCATAAACCAAAGCACATTGCATATGATACTGCATTTTAAAAGGACAATGCAGCCCAAGCATTTTTATGCCATTTTGGAAAGCCTGCCAATATCAAGAAGCGCCAAAAACGAGCTTACCGTATTGTTTCAAATGTATTCACTGGGGCATTACAAATACAGTGCAAATACTCTTATTTTAGATATGCTTAAGATTTTTTCCGATTATACCTACGGCAGCAATGAAAGCACATTGCTGAATCCCCCGCCTTCAAATACAAACAATATTTATGATATAAGTACTATTTATACCAGTTTTAACATACAGCCCATTATAAGCAGGCTTATTATAAGAGAAATGAACAGGGAAATATCCAAGGCTTATGTTTATGTTCCTATGAACAAGCCCTTTTTAAATACATACATTGACAGTGTTGTAAAGCAGTATAAAACCGACATAAAAATCAATCTTTTTATTGATTTATTAAATACATCTGCCGAAACAAACGATAATTACAATCTTCAAACCTTTAAAAACATTTTACCCCTGGCTTTATCCTATTCCGATAATTATGAATTTTACTATACATATGTAAATTCAATAATTGATGAAAGCTATTTGACGCCTTATCCTTACTTTATAGCTTTGTCTGATGTAATAATCTTTGTTTCCGCAGACTTTAATGAAATTATGGTTATAAGTGATGAAAAAGTAATTGAAAAGGTTCACAATCTATGTGACGGTATGCTCCAAAAATATAAAAAACTTTTGGAGGTTTCCGCAAATGTACCAAATATTGTTGAAACCTTGGTGCAAAATCAAAACGACTGCAAAACTCATCTCTGCATTGAATACGAGCCTTGCTTTTCAATGCACTTTACCAAAGAAATGATAAACGCTGTTATACCAAAA
>JAUNPM010000037.1:0-3129 GCA_030536675.1 Clostridia bacterium
GAGGCATTGGGAGGATATTACAGAAGGTATTATATAAGTACGGCTAATCAGCTTCAATACTTGCTTTTTGTTTCATTAAGCATAAGCACGGCAGCTAAAAACGAAGTGGGTGATATTATTGACGATATAAACGGAAATAATGATGCTGTTCATGGTGATACAAATATTAAGACTACAAAAAAAGAAATTATGGAATATTTCCCTGATGAGAACGACGGAACGGTTTTGTCAAAAATAGGTATTGAGCTTTTATGTGATATTGACCTTGGGGGTGCTGACAGTCAGTATTGGGTAGGCTATTCAAATGCAAATATAACAACCGAATTAAACGGTAATAATCACACAATATATAATGGATATTTTATTAAGGTAAAGACAGGAGAACAAAGTAAAACAACTAATAGTAAGGGCGTTACAACTGCTAATAGTGTATACAGATATTACACTTTTTTTAACGGACAAAACAACAATAACAGCAACAGTGTGGGAACTGATGAGAATGGTGATTTTGTTACGAGAAATACATTTACGGGGGTAGCTCAAAAATTTGCTTTAAAAAATGTAGACTTTTCAAATATGTTTATAGGCAGAGATGGCGGTATTTTTGGAAGCTCTGTTTCCCGAACATATCTTGAAAATGTAAATTTTCAGGACAGTATTTCAATGGCGAATGCAGCTTCATCTGCTATTTGCTTTGGCAATTCTTATTTATACTCATATTTTAAAAATTGTATGATAAGAAACTGCTATGTTTATTCCACAGGCGGACACAGTTCAACATTTGCTTCATATAACGGAGGAATGAGCTATTCAACCTATGGAAAACGTTTCACTTATATAGGAGATCCTAATCCTGACGAGGGTGTAAAGGACTATTATTTTAAGGATGTTCCGGAGCTTAAATATGCAGAGGCAGCGTGGCAAAGTACTCTCAACAGTGATAGCAGTAAGGATAAATATTTAACAGCAGTGGTTGACCAAGTGGAATACCCATTAACATATTATTATCCATCAATATATGAAAATTGTATGACTATAGATTCCGAGGTTTATGATGCGGGAGGCGAACATTCGGGGACCTTTGTTTCCTGTATGCAGTCGGGAATAGTTTTTAAAAACTGCTTTACAAATTCAACTATTTACGCTCAGACTAAGGCCGGTTGTTTCATAGGAATGTGTATTGGCAGTGCTGACGGCTTTCAATATGAGGTGGAGGGTAAAAAGAGCTTTGTTAATGCCTATTTTGAAAATTGCTATTCATCAGGTCTTATTGAAGGACAAAGTAAAGAGGGCGGCTTTATAGGCAGTATATTTAACGGAGATGCACGAAGCTATGATATGGATTCAAGCTCTGCCACACGTTATAGAGGAAAATGTGTTTTTAAGGATTGTTATTCAACAACCTCTGTAGGTATGCAGTATTCAAGTGCAACAGAGGTAGGCGGCTTTGTAGGCGGAATTATAGGAAACGGACTTGCATTAAATGATGAAGACAAGCAGCATATATTTATAAACTGCTATGCGGCAGGTGAAGTGGGCGGTATTGAAACAAATACATCAACGGATAATTCAAACACAGGCAGCATAGGCGGCTTTATGGGAGAATATGTTGAACAGACATATACGGCAAAGGATAACGGTTTAGTTACAAAGTTTACCGAACGTATAGAGCCTGTTGTAAAAAACTGTTATTATGATAAACAGACAACGGCTATGAGGGAAAGAGATATAGGCAGTAAAAGCAGCAGCTTGACCCTTTGTAATACTCTTGAGGGCTTAAAGGGGGTTTATACACTTTCATCTTCAGTTAAAAATGTAGCAGGCCTTGCGGATACTGTTAAATTTGGCGACGGCGAATGGGTATATCAGAAAGGGTATTATCCTGAGCTTAGTGTATTTATGGGTGAAAAAGCTAAGTCTAACTTTGGAGATAAAGCCCAGACAGCAGAGCTTTACAGCAGAGCCTCTGTTGCTACGGTATTTCTTGACCACTGGGACAGCATAATGGACAGGGACGGAAATATTGGTGTAACCGACTTAACAACAGTTTATGATACAGTAAGGGATATATCCTCAAAGTTTGAATTTTCAAGCGGCGGAAATTCTGCAGTAGGCAACATAGGCTGGCAGCATAACACTGAAAAAAATGAGCAAAGTGGTTTTTCAACATACTTAGGCGGTGAAACAAAGGACGAAGAGGGAAATGTTACGCCAAATGGTTTTGATGTTGATTTTAATTACACGGCTAAGGACGGCAGTGATGCAAGTATGGTCAAGCAGTATGCTCCCGAGGTGCTCTCTATAATGGCGGAAAAGGAAACAAATGGTGACTATTCATTTAAGTGCTTTGATTTTGCGGCAGGCAAGCAGTTTGTCAAGGTTACAACCTGTACCGATACTGATTATGAAAAATGGAGGAGTGATCAGGAAAAGTATAATGATTATCTTCTTGCTGTTGATGAATTTAATCTTGCAAGACCTAAATATATTAAGATACTTGGTTTAGAGGCTGCTTCAACAAGCGATGAAGAAATGAGAGAGCTTATAAATACAGAGCTTAGAAGGTTATTAAAGCTGTCGGAGGACACAGGCGAAAGTGAAATTGAAACCAGACTTGATTATGTTACGGAGCTGGTAAGGAAATTAAGCTCTGATGAGAGCTCTGAAAAATATAATGCGGCAATGGAATTAAATGATATACTGGAATTGGGTTACAGCGTTGTTGATGAAACTGCTATTCAGAGCATTTATTCTAATTGCACACAGTTCTTGCAATATAATGTTTATCCTTATGTTGAGCCTGAGGAGGTAAAAGCTCCCGAGGATTTCAAGAGCTATGTAACAGGCAGGTTTGGAACCAGAACTTTAAGACTTGTTCCCACAGCTTATCTTGATGCGGGAGATATGATTACCATAAATGTAAACAGTAACGTTGAGAGCGGCAATGTTTCAGATATAAGCAATGAGGTAAGTATGACTGTGGGTACAAAGAATTATTCTATGAATAAATTCGATCATACGTTGGGAGTCATTTATTCATCAACCCAAGGTTATCCTAATTCCGAGAAGGGTGTTACCACAAAGCTTGGTGACAACAGTCTGTATAAGAAACAGAAAATAGCTAAAAAT